>NZ_JAGJEF010000051.1:0-38672 GCF_018100875.1 Pseudoalteromonas sp. MMG012 | reverse complement strand
CTCCTCATTCGTTTTACAGAGGTTATTAGTAACTGTCTAAACGCCTGAGAGTGTCTTGTGTACAGACGGCAATTTGTCGTATCAAACAATCACCAAGAACCTGCCTTTTGAGATTGATAATAAGCGACTTATATATGGCATCTACCACATTCAAACGCTCAAAAATTGGATGATATGCTGGAAACAGTGGCTTAGACGATTTAATGGCGTTGGAACTGACTATCTTTATAACTACATCGCATGGCTGAAGCTAATGTATCACACGCAAGGTGATGATAGTTGGATCAACTTAGCACTGTGATGCCAATTGACCATATAATCCCCACCTCATTCGAGTTTCTTTAATCATTTAGTATCTTCAATGTAACACTCATCTTGTAAGAATGAGACCACTGAGAGTAGCTTGTCATATTCAACCGAACAATATAAAACTCTTCCTTCTCTCTTTTGCTTTATTAACCCTGCTGAAACAAGGCTGGAAGTGTGTTGACACGTCCAGTATTCAGAATTTTAACTTCCATAATTCTAGAAATGCGGGTTTAAAATATGAATATAACTGAAGAAATGGTTTTTGATACCTTAAATATGTTTGGCTTTTTAGCCGTTGAGCTAACGTTACTTTTTTTGGGGGAGTTACACAATGACATACATGAGACTGTTAGATATGATGTAATCCTCTTCAATGCATGTGACAGTTTAACATTGACTCAGTTTGAGCGAATACTTCACCTTAGTGTACTAAGGGCATGGTGCTTTCGTAAGCGAGGTCCATACCCTTGATATTTTACACGTCCTTAAAACTTGTATTTAATGTTTGCTGTTACAGTGCGACGCTGGCCATAGAAACAGTCTCCGCGGTATAAACAGCTGGTGATAACTGTTTTATCGCTTAAGTTTTTAATATTAAGATTGACATCAATATTGTCGAATTCATATCCAATCATAAAATCAAATAAGGTGTAGCTATCGGTTGTTTTTGGACTATTAATCGATTGACCCATGAACTCAATTGCTCGACTACCATCATATGTTTCACCTACATATCTAAATCCAGCACCCACTTTAAACCCGCTGATGAACTGTTCTGGGCGATAGGTAACCCAAGTATTTAACATATGTTTTGGTGTTGCAGATAACGGTGCCGTATCGGTTAATGCTTGACTCAAGTAGCTTGTATCGCCCGATGCATATAATTGTACGAGCTCTGAAAGGGTTTTATCAGAGGTATTTTGCTCTGATTTTGTGTAAGCGTAGGCAGAATACACATCAACCTGATCAAACTCTAGTTGTGCTTCAAGCTCAAATCCTTCGATATCAACACTGCCGTCTTGTACGGTGAGTTCAGGAGAAACCACGCGTTTTTTATTTTTGTCAGTAATGTCAAAGTATGATGCAGTGATCAAGTGTTCAGTACCTTGAGGTTGGAATTTTATCCCCACTTCTACTTGCTCACCTTCTTGAGGTTTGAAGTCTCCACCTTGTGGGCGCGAGCCATAAATGGGTAAAAAAGACTCTGAGTAACTCGCATAGGGTGCAACTCCATTAGCAAAGCTGTATAAAATACCTAATCTACCTGTTGTTGCACTTTGTTTTGTTTTCACCGAGTTTGGTGCATCACTTTGACTTTGTACATTATCACGGCGTAACGCTGCGTTAAGTACCCAATTATCAAACTTAATTGTATCTTGTATGTACAGACCTACTTGACGGTCATTTTTCCCAGGGGTGTCGGGGATCAATTCAGACCCTGGTAAAAACCCTGTTTGACCATATACTGGGCTATATAAATCTAATGAGGTGTTCACGTCTACGCCGATTGCCGCTTTAATCGAATCTGGTGTGAGGTAGAGACGGTCCGTATCTGTGTCTGCACTTTGATAGTCAACGCCCATTACTAGGTTATGTTCGAAATCGCCAGTATAAATCAGTCCATGTAGTTGCAAGTCAGATGTCACCGTCTCTGACGAAGCATCTTGTAAACTGAAATTGCGAACAATAGAACGCTTGTCGTCTTGCAGCTTTGGTGGCCACGCATACATAGTGCGATAAATGGCTTCACTTTCTAGGTGACGTGCTGTCCAGCTAACAGAGAAGTCTTCACTCAACATATGTTCAATAATTAATGTGATAGCATTTTGTTCTGTATCGTATTGATCCCAACCAGGCTCACTGACAAAACGACGACTTTCTATTTGACCATGTTCTGCGGGTAAGATGGTTCCTTCATGAGGGAAGAACTGCGTACTTGACCCAGACTTATTTTTTTGAAAATTGCTAAGCAAGGTCACACTGGTATCTTCACTAATATGCCATGCAATACTTGGTGCGAAGAAGCTTGCGTCGTTATTTACAAAGTCTGTTTGTGTATCACTATCACGGTACAGACCAACAAAGCGTGCTTCGACAGATTTATCCGCGGTTAATGTGGTGTTGAAATCAGCAGCAATTTGCGTGCGGCCAAAATTACCAACTTGCGCAACAATTTCACCTAATGTTTGTGAATGAGGCCGTTTGGTCACCATATTTATGATACCACCCGTTGAGCCTTGCCCATAAAGCATTGAAGAAGGGCCCTTGAGAATTTCGATGCGTTCCATATTGTATGTATTTGGACGGGCATTGTTGTAATAGCCAAACATGAGTTGTAAGCCATCGAGGTATTGAACAGGCGCAACACCGCGGATGTTAGCCCAATCTCCTCGGGTGTCGACACCATATGGCCCGTTAAATACACCCGCTACATAGCCGATTGCTTCCTGCAAATTTTCAGCACCTAAGTCTTGGATCCGTTCCGATGTTAACACTGAAACAGATACAGGACTTTCGATAATGGGTGTATCTGATTTACTTGCCGATGCGCTGACATATGAGATAAGTCCTTTGGCACTCACGGTAATTTTTTCTATATCATCATATTTAACATCTTCCGCCATGACGTTGCTAGACAGTGCAACAAGAGAGGCAGCAAGGAGCTTTGGATACTTTAGTTTCAGTTTGTGCATTTTTACAACCTAGGATATGTGATTGAGAGTATTTTTCATGCGGATTATACAAATAATGATAAGTATTCGCAATTGTATTATTGGAATAATAGTTAACCTCAGGTTTGGATAAGGGTTTTAGAATAGAAAATGTTTTTGTAAACAAACTTGCGTACAGTCCAATGATGATATTTTTTTCAATATCAAGGCAGTAATAGCGGGCTATTACAAGTGAAAGCAACGCCGAGAGTGAGAAAAATAAGCTTTATTGGGCTCATTCGCTTATCCAGAGCTGAGGTTAGGTACTTAATGCGATTTAAAGAACATGATTTATTATTCAAGATCTTGTTGAACGTTACGAAAAGTCCGCATGATAGGGGGGGAAGGGAAGATGCAAGCCTTCAGAATAGGTTTGCATCCATATAAGGAGGAAAGCGTGATTACACCTTAAATTGCTCTAGCATATTTTCTTGATGGGCTATTTTGTCTACTTGACTTTGCATGGTTTGATCAACCGTGTTTGCTTCATTGAATACCATATCAGATATATTTCTGATCTCTAACGCATTATGATTCACTTCATCAACCACCTGCCGTTGCTCATTTAACATACTAGCAATCTGTAAGTTGAGCTCAACAATATGCTCTATTGCGCTGCGTATTGCTTGTAAAGATGACTTGGTTTCATCTGCTTTACCAACGGTTTTTTCAACCACGGCTTGGCTTTTCTTCATGACTTGTACAGCGTTTACAGCCCCTGATTGTAGTTGATCAATCATGGTTTTTATTTCAGTGGTTGCTTCTTGTGTTCGCTGGGCCAATGTTCTCACTTCATCAGCTACTACGGCAAAACCACGGCCTGACTCACCAGCACGAGCGGCTTCGATAGCCGCATTGAGGGCGAGCAAGTTGGTTTGTTCGGCAATACCATTTATCACCGATAATATTTGCTCAATGCCACTGGAAGAAACTTCTAGTTCATTGACAACAGTCACCGCAGTGGTAATTTGCTCCGATAAATGTGCAATAGTATCGGTTGTTTCGGATACAATCTTTTGTCCTTCAAGTGCGACGCCGTCAGTGTTTTGAATCGCTTCTGCGGCATCTTGCGCAGTATTGGCTACACGCTGTTCCGTGGTTGACATGCTTTCAGTGGCGATTGCAAGTGCACTTAACGATTCTAATTGCCTTGATATAGCAGTACTAGCATGGTTAGCCCCAGAGGAGGTTTGTTTAGCGTCAGCAAGAATCTCATGTCCAAGCACTTGAATATCAGCGATTAGCTGCTGAAGCCGAGCTGTGAACAGGTTAAAGTTTGTCGCCAAAGAAGCGAACTCTGGTTCACTTTCTGTGTTTAGTCGTACAGTTAAGTCTGCATTTCCTTGCGCAATGTTCGCCATTGCTTCATTTATATCAGCAAGTGGCTTAAGTAGTATATTGATAACGATTGACAGGACAATGATGCTAATGATGACAAATAAAACCGTAAATACGGTAGAGTCTTGGGTGAGTTTATCTATTGCTGAAAATACTTTTTCTTTTTCAAGTGCAACACCAACTAACCAGTCGTAGCCGGCGACCTCTCGAAACACGATAATATGCTCTTTATTGTTCAAATCAAGCGATTGAGTAGATGTTGTGTCAAAGGGAAGATTGCCTAGAAAACTGGACGCTTTTTCACCATTTAATTTAGTGTCTGGATGAGAAATGATGGTGCCGTTTTTACTAACCATAAATGCAAATCCAGCATCAAAAAGATTAAACGAGTTAATCATATTGCCAAGTTTAGACAGACTCACATCGAAAAATATAGCGCCATGAAAACGACCATTCTTTTTGACTGGAGTACCGATAGAAACGACAATTTCTTTACTTACAGAATCAGCATAGGGTGCTGTCACAATGAGTTCATTGGCACTTTTTGCATCGGTATACCATGGACGCTTTCTTGGGTCCCAAGTTGGTCCTGGGTTCCACGATGGGTCACTGGCTACATACTTCCCCGTGTTTTCTTCACCATATCCAATGAGAATAAATTGCTCGATGAGCTTTGGTTGCGACAACAAAGATGGAGCACTTTGCAAAGAGTCAAGATCAGCGACTAAACTGGTTGCTAAAGAGGCTAAGTCTGCGCTGCCATCTATTTGCGCCGTAACGGTATTACTAATACCCTGAATAATCTCAGCAACGCTTTGGTCCACCTGAGTTTCAAGGTTACTTTTGATTGAAAAGTATTGTTTTATTGACAATACACTTAGTGCTAGAAATAACACTATAGATGATACCACTATTATTTTGTGTTTGAACTTCACGGCACTTCTCCAACACTCGACATCATTTAAATGTAAAACATTAACAAAAACTTGCAACAATTCGCTGTGATTACTGTAACAGAGTTTCTTTTATAAGAAACAAAGAAATATAGTTTTTTCAGGTACAAACACGCTATAAACAATTATATCTGTGAGTTTACTACGAATTATAGTCTGCATAACCGTTGTGTTTTATTTTTTAATGCGTTTACGGGTTTTCGAATGTATGAACGCAGATTGGTACTCTGTGAGAATCTAGAGGCGTTAATTGATATGATGATGGCTGTACCAAATACAAAAAACCTGCTTAGTAGAAAGCAGGTTTTTGAAATGCGATAATAATTTATGCGTTTTCTAGTGCAGCACGAGGCTCAACGAACTCCATGTTGAAGCCTTCAGCAACTTCTTTACATGTAATTTTACCGTTAAGTACGTTTAGGCCATTCATGAAGTGTTGATCTTCAAGAAGAGCCGCTTTGTAGCCTTTATTCGCCAGTTTAATAATGTAAGGTAGAGTTGCATTGTTCAAGGCAAATGTTGACGTGCGAGGCACAGCACCCGGCATGTTAGCAACACAGTAGTGAACAACTTCGTCTACAATATATGTTGGGTCAGCGTGTGTTGTCGCTTTAGACGTTTCGATGCAACCACCTTGGTCGATAGCAACGTCTACGATAGCAGCGCCAGGCTTCATACGTTTGATATGATCTGCTGTAACAAGCTTAGGTGCTGCAGCTCCTGGGATTAGCACACCACCGATCACAAGGTCAGCTTCTAAAACGTGCTTCTCTAATGCATCTGCAGTAGAGTAAATCGCTTTAACGCGGTTACCAAACTGTGCATCAATACGGCGAAGTACGTCAGTGTTACGATCAAGGATAACAACATCTGCGCCCATACCAACAGCCATTTGAGCTGCATTGTTACCAACCATACCACCGCCGATAACAACCACTTTAGCAGGCTCAACACCAGGTACACCACCTAGTAGCATACCGCGACCGGCATTTGATTTTTCAAGTGCCTGCGCACCAGCTTGGATTGACATACGACCAGCAACTTCTGACATTGGTGCTAGAAGCGGTAAGCCGCCACGCGGGTCCGTAACCGTTTCGTATGCAATACAAATAGACTTACTTTTAACAAGGTCTTCAGTTTGTGGAAGATCTGGTGCAAGGTGAAGGTATGTGAACAAAATTTGTCCTTCACGTAACATAGCGCGTTCAACAGCTTGAGGTTCTTTTACTTTTACGATCATATCTGCTTTAGCAAACACATCAGCAGCAGTATCTAAAATTTCTGCACCTGCTTGAATGTAGTCTTCGTTAGTAAAACCAATACCATTACCTGCATTAGTTTCAACAAAAACTTGGTGGCCATGGTTAATTAGTTCACGAACACTTGCTGGAACCATACCTACGCGGTACTCGTGGTTTTTTATTTCTTTAGGTACACCGATAATCATAATAAATCGCCTTAAAATAGAACGGGATAAAATTTTCGACTATTATATTCATGCCCAGCTAGTGTGTCTCACCTTTTTAAAGTGGTTTTGTAGTGATATACTCTTTAATTATGGAATGTGTAGTTTAAGTAACTAGTGAAATGCATCAACAATTAGACCGAATCGATAGAAGTATTTTAGTTGAATTACAAAAAGACGGTAGGGTTTCTAACGTCGAACTTGCTAGACGCATTGGTTTAAGCGCAACTCCGTGCTTAGAGCGTGTAAAAAAGTTAGAACGAGAAGGGTTTATTCGCGGATACAAAGCAGTAGTGGATCCTGCTAAAGTAGGGCAGGGTTTATTGGTATACGTAGAAATCACCATTAGTAAGAATTCCCCAGATGTTTTTGATAAGTTTAATCAAGCGGTTAGACAGCATGATGAAATCATTGAGTGCCATTTAGTGTCAGGTAATTTTGATTTTTTGTTAAAAACACGGGTAACAGATATGTCTGAGTATCGAGGTGTTTTGGGTGATATTTTGCTAAAATTACCCAATGTGAGTGAAAGCCGCACATATGTAGTCATGGAAGAAGTAAAAGGAGAGGAAGGGGAAATTATAAAACCTTGTGCACCATAAGGAAATTCTTGCTAAGGTGTGTCTTAAAATGATGAATAAAAGAATAAAATAGAGGAATACGCTCGTATGCGTTTAAATGGTATACAACGCCTCCTTGAAACTGGCTTAATTATAAGCACCGCTGCTGCCATTTTCATTTTATGCGCGTTGATCAGTTATGATCCCGTCGATCCGTCATGGTCTCAAACCGGTGAGTTTATAAAAGTTAAAAACATAACTGGAACTGCGGGTGCGTGGATTGCGGATATATTATTGCTGAGTTTTGGGTGGCTTGCCTTTTTAGTTCCCGCGGTTATCCAAACGTTTGGATATTTGTTATTTAAAAAGCCACATAAAATACTGCAATTAGATTATACCACGCTGGGTTTGCGTGTTATTGGCATGACTTTGTTTGTGGCGTCAGCGAGTGCCATAAGTAGTATTAACTTCGACGATATTTTTCAGTTTCCATCAGGCGGCTTTATTGGCGACGTTATTGCCGACGCGATGATGCCTGCATTCAATTTTACTGGGACCTCCATTTTACTATTGTGCTTCTTTTTTGCCGGATTAACCTTACTAACTGGGGTTTCGTGGGTTGAATTTGTTGATTATTTGGGTGAAAAGGTCGTTTGGTTCTTTAAATGGTTGTCAAAAAAGCTCTCGAAAAGCGTTTCTGCACATAGAGTCAATGAAGTTAACGTTGTGTCTGATGAGCAACTAGAGGATGTAGTCGATTTAGCTACACAAAAGTCAAAAGCAGAGCGAATACCGTCAAAAAATGAAAATGATGCTGATATAGGAATAACTGAGTCAGTTAGTACAGAGTTAGATGAGCAAGCAGATGCTGATAAAGTGCTCGAAAAAAATGCTGAAAACGAGTCAACTCATCCCAAAACTCGAAAGTTGAAAGATAAATTATTTGGCAACAATAATACAAAGAATAATGAAGAATCGACACCGACTGTTCATGTAGAGCCTGAAGTAATTGAAGACGCCTCGGTATTTGATGAACTTGATAATATATTAGAGCAAGAGATTAACTTTTCAGCAATTGATGATGAGGGGTTTGATACGGCAGCTGCATTAAATGCCCTCGATGAATCAGCAGCCCCCGTTGTATCACGAGAAGTACCAAGAGAGACAACCGTGATGTCGCCAGCCCGACCGTTAAAACAAACGGTAAACCACACTGAAGCGCAAAATGTAGCTTCTCAGTATGTGCCACCCCCAACGGCTAAAGAACAGTTTGAAGCATTGTTAGAAGAGCGGCCACCAATGGCACCGCTTCCTTCGTTAGAATTATTAGATAGGCCCGACAAAAAAGAGAACCCTATTTCTAAAGAAGAACTAGAGGCTGTTTCTAGGTTGGTAGAAGTAAAGTTACTTGATTTTAATATTCAGGCAGCCGTTGTGGGGGTTTATCCAGGTCCAGTTGTAACACGCTTTGAACTAGACCTTGCACCGGGTATTAAAGTGGCGAAGATCACCGGTCTTGCAAAAGATTTAGCTCGTTCATTGTCAGCTGTGAGTGTACGAGTTGTTGAAGTGATCCCTGGTAAAACTTATGTTGGTTTAGAGCTCCCCAATAAGCATCGCGAAATAGTACGCCTATCTGAAGTTATCGGAGCGCCAAAATTCACAGATAATGAGTCACCTCTAACCATGGTTTTGGGTAAAGATATTGCAGGTGAGGCTGTAGTGGCAGATCTTGGCAAAATGCCACATTTACTTGTTGCGGGTACAACAGGCTCGGGTAAGTCAGTGGGCGTTAATGTCATGATATTAAGCTTACTGTATAAATCGCCGCCTGAAGATGTACGAATGATCATGATTGACCCAAAAATGTTGGAGCTATCAGTATACGAAGGGATCCCCCATTTGTTATGTGAAGTTGTGACAGATATGAAAGAAGCGTCTAACGCATTGCGTTGGTGTGTAGGGGAAATGGAGCGCAGATATAAATTGATGTCTGCGTTGGGCGTTCGAAATTTAAAGGGATATAACCAGAAAGTTAAAGACGCTAAAAATGCAGGCCATCCGATTTTAGATCCGCTGTTTAAAGACACTGATGGTATGGCGTCTGAAGCACAAGAGCTGGATAAATTGCCGAGTATCGTTGTCGTTATTGATGAGTTTGCCGATATGATGATGATTGTTGGCAAAAAAGTAGAGGAACTCATAGCTCGTATTGCGCAAAAAGCCCGAGCAGCTGGCATACACTTAGTGCTGGCAACGCAAAGACCTTCAGTTGATGTCATAACGGGTTTGATAAAAGCAAATATACCGACACGAATGGCGTTTCAGGTTTCGAGTAAAATTGATTCGCGAACCATACTTGACCAGCAAGGTGCAGAGAACTTATTAGGTATGGGTGACATGTTGTATTTGCCACCTGGTACCAGTGTACCTATTCGAGTTCATGGCGCATTTGTTGACGACCATGAAGTCCATGCGGTGGTCAGTGATTGGAAAGCGCGTGGCAAGCCCAATTATATTGAAGAAATATTGTGTGGAGATGCGACAGAGGACATTTTATTACCCGGAGAGGCGCCAGAAAATGCCGATGATGAATCTGATCCACTTTATGACGAAGCGGTAGGATTTGTTATTGAAACCGGTAAAGTATCGGTGTCGAGCGTGCAGCGTAAATTGCGTGTAGGCTACAACAGAGCGGCGCGATTAGTGGAACAAATGGAAACATCTGGTGTGGTTAGTTCACCAGGTCATAACGGTGCCAGAGAAGTTTTGGTGCCAAAAGGTGGAGTAAATTAATGACCTTTCAATCTAAAGTTTTAAACTCTTTTTTAATCAAACCAACAGTACTTGTTGTTGGTTTGATGTTAAGTTCACAGTCTTGGGCCGACGCAGCTGGTGACTTAAAAACCAAATTGACGTCGATGAATAGCTTTAAAGCACAATTTTCACAACAAGTAAAAGATGAACAAGGTGAAGTACTGCAATCTGGGGCAGGTAATATTGCATTAGCTCATCCATTAAAAATACGCTGGCAACAAGCCTCGCCAGATGAAACATTGTTTGTTTCTGATGGTAAAAAAACATTTTACTATGATGCGTTTGCTGAGCAAGTAACGATAATGAGCACCAACGGACTTATTGACACCACACCCTTTATTTTGTTAACGACACGTGATGAAAAACAATGGCAAAAGTATCAAATTAGTAAAACTAAAAATGGATTTAGAATAACACCGAAGACGGGGGTTGAATCGCAAGTTGAAATATTGGATATTACGTTTACTGCGTCCGATGTTTTGCAGTCAGTCAGCGTCACGGATGTGTCAGGTCAAATATCAGAGTTTGCCTTTAAAAACAGTCAAATAAATGAAGTGCTAACGGACAAACTGTTCAGTTTTGAGATCCCTGAAGGGGTGGTAATCGATGATCAAACAAGCAGTGAGTAGTGGATTGTGACAAATCTTGGTTTTGACTTTGCACCAGATGTAAGGCCATTGGCTGCGCGTATGAGGCCTACAAACCTCAATGAATATATAGGGCAAAATCATATTTTAGATCCAGCGCTACCTTTGTATCAAGCCATACTTTCAGGTCGTTGTCATAGTCTAATTGTTTGGGGTCCTCCGGGTGTTGGTAAAACCACACTGGCTGAAATTATTGCCCATCATGCGGATGCTGAGTTGACCCAACTTTCGGCTGTGGCGTCAGGTGTTAAGGATATACGCGATGCCGTGAATTTAGCCAAAGAGCGGTTAATGCAAGGAAAACGTACTTTGTTGTTTGTTGATGAAGTACACCGTTTTAATAAGTCACAGCAAGATGCTTTTTTACCTCACATAGAAAATGGCACCTTTATTTTTATTGGAGCAACGACAGAAAACCCCAGTTTCGCACTTAACAATGCAATTCTATCTAGAGCCCGTGTTTATACGCTAAAAACATTAACAGATTCAGAACTCGAAATCGTACTATCACGCGCGATAGTAGAGGATAGTCAGCTGAGTCAATTGGATATTCATATTGACTCGTTGGCCATAAATGTGCTTGCAAAAGCCAGCGGGGGCGATGCCCGTAAAGCACTTAATTTACTTGAACAAGCGGTTGATTTAGCGCAGCGTAACGGCAATGACGTTTTTATTGATTCAGCAGTGTTGACCCACATCTTACCAACCCATTTGGCAAAGTATGACAAAGGCGGCGATATCTATTATGACTTAATATCTGCTTTTCATAAGTCTGTCAGAGGAAGCAGCCCAGATGCCGCTTTGTATTGGCTGTGCCGTATATTAGCGGGAGGCGGCGATGCGCTCTATGTCGCTCGTCGCTTACTTGCAATTGCAACAGAAGATATAGGTAATGCGGACCCAAGAGCCATGCAAGTGGCGTTAAATGCTTGGGATATTTATCAACGAGTAGGCCCAAGTGAAGGTGAGCGCGCTATTGCACAAGCGACTTTGTATTTGGCCAGTGCTCCCAAAAGCAATGCTGTCTATGTTGCATTCAAGCAAGCGAAAAGGGATGCGACGACAGATGCAGACTTTCAAGTTCCCGCGCATTTACGTAATGCTCCGACGGCGCTTATGAAAGAGTTAGGGTTTGGTGAAGAATACCGGTATGCGCACGATGAAACTGGGGCATTTGCAGCAGGAGAAAACTATTTTCCTGCAGAGATTAAAGATAGAACTTATTATGAGCCGACTGATAGAGGGCTAGAAAAACAAATAAAATCGAAATTGGAATATTTACAGCAACAAAATTTGCAAAGTAATAGAAAAAGATATCAAGATGATTAAAATGTACCTTACAATAGCACTTGGCGGCGCGCTTGGTGCGTGTTTACGGTTTTTCATTAGTGATATGGCCTTAAAACTGCTAGGAAGGGGATTCCCTTTTGGCACGTTGACCGTTAATATTCTTGGTTCACTGTTGATGGGTATATTGTATGGTCTTATCGAAAAACAAATAATTACTGTAAGCCCAGCTAAGTCCTTACTCGGGATTGGCTTTTTAGGCGCATTGACAACGTTTTCAACATTTTCGATGGACTCTGTGTTGTTATTGCAACAAGGGCACATTATGAAAATGGCTCTTAATGTCACACTCAACGTGGTTGTGTGTATTTTTATGGCTTGGTTAGGCCTTTGCTTGGTCATGCAAAAAGGTTAGAAATAGCAAATGTTAGATTCAAAATATTTACGTCAAGACATTACAGAAGCAGCTGCACGCTTAGCGAAGCGTGGCTATGATCTGGATGTAGCAACAATAAATGCGTTGGAAGAACAGCGCAAAGCACTGCAAACAAAAACTCAAGAATTACAAAGTGAACGAAATAGTAGCTCCAAAGCAATTGGCCAAGCGAAAGCGAAAGGTGAAGATGTTCAGCCGTTACTTGATGCTGTTGCAAATCTTGGAGACCAGCTGAGTGCTGCAAAAGCAGAGCAAGATAAGATCTTGGCTGAGTTAAACAATATAGCAATGACGTTGCCAAACTTACCAGCTGAAGATGTGCCAGAAGGTAAAGATGAAGATGAAAATGTTGAAATATTGAAGTGGGGTGAACCTAAGCAATATGATTTTGAGCCGAAAGATCATGTTGACCTCGGTGAAGCTTTAGGTAAGGGCTTAGATTTTGAAGCTGGTGTGAAACTTACCGGCTCTCGTTTCACGGTAATGCGTGGTGGTATTGCCCGTATGCATCGTGCGTTAGTACAGTTAATGCTAGACACTCATGCAGATAAAAACGGCTATACCGAGATGTATGTCCCTTATTTAGTTAATAAAGATAGTTTACTAGGTACAGGTCAATTACCAAAATTTGCTGAAGATTTATTTCACACGAAAGGATTGGTTAGCGATGATGGTGTTGAACAGGATGGTTTTAGTTTGATCCCAACAGCGGAAGTGCCGCTGACCAACTGTGCGCGAGACGAAATTTTTGACGAAAAGGAGCTGCCAGTAAAAATGACAGCTCACACTCCGTGTTTCAGAAGTGAGGCCGGCAGTTATGGCCGTGATACACGAGGCTTAATCCGTCAGCACCAATTCGATAAAGTAGAACTTGTTCAGTTAGTTAAGCCTGAAGATTCAATGGCCGCTTTGGAAGAACTAACAGGTCATGCAGAACAAATTTTGCAAGTACTGGATCTTCCTTATCGCAAGGTTGTATTGTGTACTGGTGATATGGGCTTTGGCGCATGTAAAACTTATGATCTTGAGGTTTGGTTGCCAGCACAAAACACCTACAGAGAAATTTCTTCGTGCTCAAATATGTGGGATTTCCAATCTCGTCGCATGCAGGCTAGATTCCGTCGACAGGGTGAAAAAAAGCCAGAGTTGCTACATACCTTAAATGGTTCTGGCTTAGCTGTTGGTCGTACACTTGTTGCAATTTTAGAAAATTATCAACAAGCCGACGGCAGTATTATTGTGCCTGAAGCGTTACGTAGTTATATGGGTGGTTTAGACCTAATCAAGTAATAAAAGCAGCGCATTTGACGGGCTTAATCCATTTATTTAGGCCCGTTTCAATTCTACTTCTTTCATATCACTTTTGGATTAACTTCTTTTAAAATTTTTCACTATTATTATCTTTGTTCATTTTTATGGATGACAACAGCATGCTTAAATCGTTCGCAGAGTAAGAGACTGGTCGATTAAAATACACTCAAAAATGTCATTTTTTGTGGGTGCGGATAACAGTAGTATCAATACACATTATCTATAACACAACTTTTCCCTGGTGATTATACGATGTTTATCGTGCAAATAGAGTGTCTATGTTTAATGTGATTGATGCGCCTGACACTTGGGTAATCAACCTCAGCTCTGGATAAGCGAATTTGCCCAATAGAGCTATTTTACTCACTCTCGGCGTTGCTTTCATTTGTAATAGCCCGCTATTACTGCATAAAAGCGCCTTGATATTGAACAAAATATCATCATTGGATTGTACGTAAGTTTGTTTACAAAATATTTCCTATTCCAAAACCTTTATCCAAACCTGAGGTTAATCATTTTTAAAATGCATTGGGAATACAATGAATCGTTTGTCTAGTATTGATGATAACACGATAGGAAACGGCATAAACTTTGAATTTTCGTAATTAAAACCCCAGATAAAGATACTGAGGTTTTAATTAATAAAAATAGTCTAAATTTTGAACTTAGATGTAGAGTCGAGCAGGTTGTCAGATAGCTTATGTAGGTTTTGAGCCACATCACCAACTTGAGAAAGGGAGTTCATTGTTTCTTCAAAAGAGCTATGCATACTCGATACGTTATCGACCACCATTGCGGCAACAGATGTTTGTTCTTCAGTGGCCGTTGCAATTTGAGAGTTCATTCCGTTAATGGCTAAAATTTGTTCAGAAATTAGCTGTATTGATGTCCCTGTTGCTTCTGCAGCCTGAGCATTGTTTGTTGCCATATCTCTTGCGCTATTCATTGCTGTAACTGAATCTGACGCTGCGACGGTCAAAATACTGATCAGTTCGCGTATTTCGTTGGTTGATTTTGCTGTACGAGATGCAAGCTCTCGAACTTCATCAGCAACCACCGCGAAGCCTCGGCCTTGCTCGCCGGCTCGGGCAGCCTCAATAGCTGCGTTCAAAGCAAGTAGATTGGTTTGTTCGGCAATTGAAGTGATCACGTTTAAGATTTGAGTAACATTTTGGGTGTCGTCAGCAAGCTTGTTGATTGTATTCGCTGCCTTATTAATTTCCTCGCTTAAATCCTGAGACTGAGCCACAGATACATTGATTTGTTTCATACTTTCATCAACTGCATTCTCAGCGAGCTCAGCAGCTTGGAATGCATTTGCAGCAGACTGTGAAATATCCCCAACGCTTTGTTTCATTTCCTCCATAGACTGACGCACAACCTCAGCGTCACTCGATTGTTGTTGGGTGGCGTGTTCTGCTGATTGCATACCTTCAACGAGTCTTGTTGAGTTTTGTGTAAGAGGTTCAACAACGGCTATCACGTCAACGACAGTTGCGCGTAACAAGTTTACAAAAGCGTTGAAGTTGCGAGAGACTTGACCAATTTCATCGGCCGAGTGCACCGTTAATTGTGAGCTCAAAGAGCCTTTTCCTTCAGCGAGCAAGTTCAAATTACCGGCTGCCTCTTTCGCAGCAGAACTGATCCCTTTTGCAATCATGACAGCCAGCATAATAACAATAATTAATGAAATAATCGTGACGATAAACATTTTCGTCAGTGCGCTATCAGCATTAACTTTGGTATTATTGATCAGCTCGAAAAATCGCTCATCAGCTCTTTTTTGGTCACTGCTGAGCTGAGCCATCACTTCGTCAAACAAATCGCTTTTCTGTTTTGCTTTTTGAGGAAGTGTGGCAAAGTCTGCCGTACCATCGATCATGCTATTCGCTATGTTTTTTGCGATAACCTCATACTTTTTAATATCATTAATGGTACTCGTTGTTGGAAAGTTACGATTAAGTGCTGGTATTTCTTCTAAATTATCAAGCAACGTCTCGCTCATTCCCTCCGCTTTATCTATCAATTCGGCATCACCAAAGGTGACTGATTGCGTGTAGGTTTCATCTAACGCCTGCATCGTTGTCACATTTTTTGATGTGAGTATGAGGAGTTTATAGGTTTGGTTTTCAAGCTCATCCAATGAGTGCTGATTTGCTTGCATAGAGTTGTAGTTAATCATAACTAGTACGACAAATGCCGTCACAGCCACGATCGTTATTGCGTGTATCTTTTTGGAGATACTAAGATTTTTTAAATGCAATAGTGAAGACATATAACACCTTATTAGCTAACAATATTACAACATATTAGTTGTGATATACGACCAGATGAGTCGGTCCATAAGGCTGAGTGCCTATATCGGATGTATCCGTCATCTGAATAAAGCTTAGTCCCAATCCAATTTTTATCAATAAAACTTTCTTTTTCGGATGTTTAACTATACTTAGCTCTGCCAATAACACTAGATTAGCGGAGCTATCTATGAAATTAAAATCAACTCTCTTGCTCGCAGCGTTGACCTCAACAGCGCTTCACGCAGAGGTAAATATATCCGGATTTGCAAGTATCAATGGTGGTAAAGTTTTGAGTGGAACAGGGGTTCCTCAATTCGGTTTAGAACCCACATTTCTTGCTGACTATCCAATTGTTAGTGCATATAAAGAGGATTTCTCATTTTCGCCAGAATCACTGATAGGCTTACAGGTTAGCGGTGATTTAGGGGATGGTTTAAGTGTAACAGGGCAAATTGTTGCGCGTGGTGCCAATGACTATGACGCCGAGTTTGAATGGGCGTATGTGTCTTACGATATTAATGATAATTGGACAATTCAGGCAGGTAAAAAGCGCTTACCCTTGTTCTATTATTCAGATTTTTACGATGTAGGCTATGCTTACGTTTGGATGCGCGCGCCAGCTGATAATTATACGTGGCAAATATTTAATTATGAAGGGATTAACGTACTTTATAACGACTCAATTGGAGATTGGGGGATATCTGCAAACGTTTATACAGGGCGTGAAGATGATGGCGAAAACAAACTTCTATCTGATTTCTTTTTTCAAACGCCAACGCGAGAAATCTGGGAAGATATTTTGGGAGGCGTGGTCCAGTTAAGCTACGATTGGTTAGAGCTACGATTTACCCATATGCAATATACCAATAAACGATTCCGTAACGGTGAAGCGACCATGTGGGATGGCAAAGACTCAAGAGATGGCAAGTTTTATGGGCTAGCTGCTAATGCTGACTTTGGTAATTTCTTTATCTTATCCGAATTTAACCGATTAGATCTAGGCGGCAATTTAGATACCTACATGATTAGTGCTGGGTATCGTATCAATGATTTCACCCCATATGTGATGGTTTCTAACTTTGAAGGTGAAGGTCAAGATGCAGAAAAACACGATACGCAAGCTGTTGGTGTGCGGTGGGATTTTCACCCATCCGCGGCATTTAAAGTCCAATATGATAAAGTTAACGATGACTCAGTATCACTGGCCGTTGCAGGTGATAGTAAAGCGCTGACACTTGGTATCGATGTGGTTTTTTAGGAGGATAGATCATGAAAAAGTTAACATGTTTACTGCTATTAACCGGTGCAATCAATGCATATGCTGATGTGTCTGTTATTGTTCATCCAAGTAACGGAAGTAGTTTTGAGGCTTCGACAATTAAGCGTATTTTTACTGGTAAAGAGAAGTCTTTTTCTAATGGCAATAAAGTTATCCCAATTTCGCAAGGGGCGGGGAGTGCTGTTACCGATGAGTTTAACGATAAAGTGTTGAATAAGTCCTCAGCGCAACTTAAAGCGTATTGGTCAAAATTAATTTTTACTGGTAAAGGAACGCCGCCAAAAGAGGTGTCTAATGATGCCGAAGTGCTGAAAATGATTGCCGCTAACCCTGATACAATCGGATTTGTTTCTTCAGGTGCTGTGACAGATCAAGTTAAAGTAATTAAGCAGTTTTAAGGTGCTGTGAGGAAAAGCGACGTTGCTTTTCCTCGTATCTAAAGCTATGCGAATCACTACATATATATTTAAATTTATTATTGCAACTTTGCTTTTGTGTGTTTCATTTGTAAATATAGCAAAGGAATGTATTGACTCAGTTAAAGTGGGGTTTGTGGTAGAGTGGCCTCCGCTCACCATGTTGACGGCATCTGGAGCTGATGGTTTAGATGTGAATATCGCAAAAATGGTTTTCAAGCAATGGGGGCACTGCACATTTTTTGTAAAATTGCCCTCTTCAGCTCGCAGTTTTAATGAACTTGAGCGCGGCTCCGTCGATGTTGTTTTGATGACCAGTTATACTAAAGAAAGGGCCAAACTCGGGCTCTATTCCGCGCCTTATCGCACAGAAAAAATGCGACTATTTTCAATTAATTCACCGGTTAATATCACTTCTTTAGAACAAATTCTAACTCAAAACATTCGTATCGGTGTGAGCTTAGGCTCGTATTATGGAGAAGAAGTCAAAGATTTGGCTAATCAAGATAAATATCAAGAGCAGTTTATTGCGATTGCTAGCATTAAACGCAGAGCAGAGCTTTTAGCGATAGGACGAGTGGATTACATTATTGAAGATAAGATTACGGGTCAATACATAGCAAGTAAACTGGCACTAGATAAGTTGAAAGTTTGGCCATATCCAGTACATGACAATGATGTGCACTTTCTACTTAGGAAAGAGCGTTTCACCTTAGAGCAAGTTGAAGAAATTAATCATATAATTAAAAACTTAAAGCCTAAAATTGATGATTTAGTGAAACGTTATGAGCAAGGGTGAAAGGTGAGGTTCTTGCTAAATACTGCTGCTTTTATAAAGCGTAACATTAATACAAAAATAAGCTGGGCAGCTGCCCAGCGATACATGATTAGTTACCCCAAGGGTTTTGTGCAGACGAACGTTGCTTTCTTGTACGGGCTCTATCTTTAGCAGCTTTTTTTTCTTGGATACGCTTTGCATCCGAAAAGCTTAACTCGCACGGTGTGCCTGGTACATGACCTTCAGGAATAATACGGTCGCGAGGGGGCAGTTCGTATTGTACATCATCAGGCTTAGGTAGGTTTTTTAAGCGGTACAGGTAAAAATTTTCCACTTTTTCTTGTGCCCATACTGTTTTTTTTAAAAATTTTACGGCTGATTCAGTACTCGGGTTATTTTTAAAACAGTTAAGCTGTAAATAAGCGTGAAGAAGCTCCCAACCATACTGCTCGACAAGTTCGTTAATCACTTGGTCAAGTTTAACACCGGTCAATGGGTTGCTCCGGTATAGATCTTTGTTGTTCATCTTTGCTCACTGAGTTTTTAAATAAATTAGGGTAATTATAAGTACTATTTATGATTATTGAAACCGTTATAGCAGTAATTCACTGGGCCTGAGGTGAGCATGAGAGTTCAATAGGAGCACGTTTGCCAGTGCTAGTTATTTTGTTGATAAGTAAAGGGGAGACTTGGCCCCACGCCGCGCTTAATTCTTTATGGTCAAACAATAATACAAACTCGGCAATTGACGGTGCAATTTCAGTCGTGACTAACATAGACATATGTGTATTTAATCTGGCAACTTCATCAGCTGTTAATAATGCGCCATCACCGCGCGTGCGAAATACGAGTAATAGCCAATTTAGATACTCAATAAAATCAGCTTTCTCACTGTGTGTAACGGTTTGTTGTATAGCGTCTTTGTAACGCGCAAAGTTTTGCCAATCTTGCTGTTGGGTCATGATGTATAAAAGGTTTAAACCGACACTTGACGACAGCAAGATATCATTCTCTAAATTATGAATTTTTAATGCTTTTTTATACATAGACTCGGCTTGTTTATAGTCTTTCTCAAGTAGATAAAAGTTACCGAGGTTGTTATAAATTCCAGCTTTTACAGTTTGAGTGCTGGCGCGAAGTAGTGATTTTTTGAGTAATGTGACCGCTTCTTTATGTTGTCCTGTATAACGATATACAACGGTCAAATTACCAACTACTTTGGTATAGTCACGGGCTGTTGCAGCCCAATTAAGTGCACATAAGTTCAAATATTTTGCATAGTCATAATCACCTATTCTGCGATGATGGATGGCCATTGGTACGAATATGCGAAAATGGCTATGTACAGTTGTATTAAGCCAGCGGGTCTGAGTAATGATACCCAGTGAATGTGAGATGAGTTGGCTATTATTGGTTCGAATCGCGGCTTCCAGTCCAGCTAAGTGAAGTTCCATTGAACCTTTTGAAGGGATAGTTGGAATGCGGTCTATGATTTCTTCATAGTATTGCAGCGCTTTATTTGGTTCGGTACGGTTAAGCGATTTAATTTCATTTAGCGCATTAAATAATGGTGCAGGAGAAAGCGTCATTGAAATAACCCAAGGTATCCAATTCAATCCCATAGTCTATCCAGTTAGGTTGTTTTGACCCACGTATCGTGGTCAAAAAGACGCCTGAATGCTTATTTAGATTTCAGGCGTCTAATGTTAAATTTTGAAGTAGTCCACTTCCCCTTTAAGCTGACTAGATAGGTTATTCAGCGAATCTACGGCTTTTTCATTATTTTGCATTGAATGAATAGCGTCTGATGACATCGCGGATATTTGTTCCATCGCAGTGGCTATATCACTGACTACATTAACTTGATCCGAAGTGGCTTTGGCGACTTCTTTTATTCTGTTAAGTGAATCAGCAGCCTGCTCTTCAATATTAGCGAGAAGCTCGCTTGCTTTAGTTGTACGTTCTTTACCACTTTCCACTTGGGGTTGGGTTGTTTCCATTGCAGATACACTGGCCGCTGTCTCGGCTTGCACTTCAGAGATCATTGTTTCAATTTGTGAGGTTGCCTCACCTGTCCTTTGTGCTAGCTGCCTAACTTCGTCGGCGACAACGGCAAATCCTCGACCAGTTTCTCCGGCACGGGCCGCTTCAATAGCAGCATTGAGCGCTAGTAAGTTGGTTTGTTCAGAAATGCCACTGATCACATTAACAATACCGCCAATCTCTTTGGTTCTTTCTTCCAATTTTTTTACTTGGTTTACTGCTTCATCAACTGTCGTGGCAATTTTTTCCATTTCTTGGGCTGCATCGAATACGAGCTCTCGACCTTGCTTGGCATTGTCAGTTGTCATTGACGAGTTGTTTTCCGTTAGATGCGCTATTTGAGATACTTGGTCAATACTGTGGCGCATGTCAGAGAGCTTAGATGCCGTATCGGAAGTTAAGGATGCTTGTTGGCGGGCCGCGTCTAACACAGAAGCTGAACCTTGAGCGACATCATTGACTTGCACTGACACATTTTGTGATGCTGTGACGATGTTGCGCACTGTGGTTGTGAGTGTTTTACTCATTTCGGACAAAGAGTGGAGAATACTGCCTGTAGGGTGATCCGTATTAGTATGTGTTAAGGAACCATTGGCCATAGCTTTTATGGCTTGTTCTGCCTCAAACGGTTCTCCTCCCAAGGAAGATCTAAAGCTACGCTCTATCATAAGCCCAACGAAAATAGATATTGCGATGGCAAGTGCACAAAGGGACAACATGAGCTCTTGGAAACCACCAGCAACGGAGCGAGCTTCAGGGGTCAGCTGTTGGTTTTTAACTTCTTGGAAATCGATAAATTCATTTATTGCATTTAACCACTCAATAAACGCGGGACGGGCCGAGTCTAAAATGGTGGTCGTCATGACCTCTCCACGGCGTTTATCATTAATGATACTTTCAATCAGAGGTAAGGTTTGTGATTGGATCTTATCAATGTTATTGAGGATGCGCAGTTCATCTCTGGAAAAGTGTATGCCGTCTCTTTGCATTTTTGACATCTTTTCTTCAGACTCTAAATAGAATTCGGCGAGTTCTTTAATTTCGTTTTGAAAACGTGTGATCTCTTGAGGTGATCGTGCCATCGCGATATCTCTGATTGCAATAGCTCGGTCGTGTACACTGCCTCGGTAATTTATGGCATATCGTTGTTTAACAGAGTTAACATCGGTAATCTCTGCCAAAGTGTGATCAATAAAGTTAACTTTAATGATGCCCATTATAGTGAGCAGAATCAGCAAGCTTAATATAAAGCCAAACCCTATTCCCAATCGTGTTTTTACTTTTAAAGTTGATAAATAGTCCAATTTGATACCCATATAAGATTGAATGAAGCGCAACTAATTGTAATCTTAGCAAAAGTGTTGCAATTATAGTGTAATAGACCGAAACAATCTTTTTTAAATTGCATTCTGAACTCAAAATGAATGCTTTGATGCTGTTCAGAGGCAATCCATCTGTAAAAAAGCCAGTCAATAATATGAAGCGCCATTGAACTGAATTTTTTTGAGAGACTATTTTAATTTGTATTGAGTTTTACAGTGGCTACGAGTTACTGTTGTAAGGCGCAGGTGAAAGTGCTTATTTTTGCGACCTCTATGTCTTTTTCTCCATGTAACAAAACTGCGACGAGACAGGTGGTTTTGCATAAACTGAGTTAATTGAGGCTCAGATAATCCATATAGATTATCAATTGCTTCGAAAGGGGTACGATCTTCCCACGCCATTTCAATTATTCGTGAAATGTCTGGTTCTTTATAATTCATCGCTCTACTCTTTATATAAATATTACCATATACGAAAGAAGTGCAGATTCGGGGCAGTCATTGGCTGCTTTTAGCCATGATATCTTATCATTTATTAATGCCTCAACTGATCAATTTGAGTTCGGGTAATGATTGGAAAGTCTTTTCTGTGTATGTATTTACGATATAAGTTTGTAAAAACAGCACTGTGACTTAACTGATCAAGCTTACTAATAAAGTGGTTAGTATCTTGGGTGGGGTCTTTGCGGTATAGTTGGTATTGCTTGATCAGTTGAGCAACTGAGGGCGCTGATGGTGTTTTGGATTTTAGCGCAATTTCAGCTTCAATAAAAAATGCTACACCACTCCAGTAGACTCTTTGCTGTGCGCGTAGTGACCACATGTTACTTGATACGCTGGATAATTTACCTTGCTTACTTTTAGTTTGTTGTTTTCCTCTTGAGAGGCCAGACCATAAGCGATTCTTAAAATCATGGTAAGAAATAATGCCATTTTCTAACATGGTAATATTTTGCAAGTAGGTTGCTAACCCTTCACTTATCCAAAAGTCTTCGTAGTTTAATAGTGGATGATACAAATGGGCAATTTCGTGATAGAGCGTCCAATCCTTTTTTAAGGTAGATTCTGCTGCGTAGCGATTGAAGTGTAGCTCAATACCGTCAGGATTACCTCTATTTACTGTTGCCCAAGGAACTGGCTCAAATGCAAAGTATCGTGGTTTTAATTTAACGGGGACATAATCTTGGGATAATGGTCCCAATGTATTTTCGCTAGCCAGTACGCCATATTCTATCCAAGATTTAACAACAGACTGTTGTTGAGTAGACAGCGCATCAAAGTTTTGATACTTCAACTCTATACTGAGTGCCTCACGTGAAATAAAACTGATAAAAAGCACTAGCATGAGTAGTTTGTTGAGGTTCATATACATTATTTTTCGCTATTGTTAATTGAACTACGACTAATTAATAATAGACCTGTGTTTTATATAAAAATTACATTATATTGAGAGCTTGCTTAGTATATGAAAGTATCTCAAGTGATAAAATTGATGGAGTATGCTCTAATATCTTGATTTTTTTTAATAAAATCAAGAGGTTAATTTATGATAAGGTTAAAACTAGGGCTGGCAGCGGTTGTTTTAAATATCAATGTTGTGATAGCAAATCCATTAATAGGCACGTGGCAGTTTGTTAAAGGAGAGTACGCAACTGATAAAGGGCTGGTTACAGCACGCGCGCCTGAGTTAAGTTCCGTAAAGATAATTTCAAAAAGTCACTTTAGTTACATAACACAAAATAATGGAAAATTTTTATATGCAGGAGGTGGATCGTACCAATTGGATAATACCCATTTCACTGAGCACGTTGAATATGGCAATGTAAACAATTTGATAGGTAAGTCGATGGCATTTACTTATCAAATAGAGCAAGACTTGTGGCACCATACACTTCATAAAAATGGTAAACTGGTTGAACGAGAGGTTTGGCAGAAGATAAATTAAGCCAGCGCGTTGTAGCTTAAAAATAATTAAATCATACAGCATTTGTGATGTTTATCAGTCAAATGTAGCAGCAATAGCTGATATATGTATAATGTATGCTAAATGCAAAATATAGGGGCACTCATGGGAATTGAGCATAAAACACGTACACAACTTGTCGCAGAAGCAATAAGAGAGAAAATTCTTTCAGGAGAAATTAAAGCCGGCGACCCATTACGTCAAGCTGCGTTAGCGGACGAGTTAAACGTGAGTCGCATTCCTGTTAGAGAGGCCTTGTTACAACTGGAAGCAGAGGGATTAGTTAATTTTGAAGCGCATAAAGGCGCAACGGCGACAATGCTGAGCGCGGATCAAATTGATGAAATCTTTGATTTACGGGCATTGTTGGAGGCAGAGCTATTACGTCATTCAATCGCTAATTTAACGCCTCGAGACTTACTTGAAGCTGAAGCTATATTATACGACTTAGAAGAAGCCACAGAAGCTGGTGATACACAATTAGCAACAGGTAAGCTTAATGCCGAGTTTCATGTAAAGTTGTATAGCAGAGCGAATCGTCCGCAAACGGCGGAGTTAGTTGCTATGTATAGCAAAAACTCGGAGCGTTACGTGCGCATGCATATATTATTGGCGGGTGGTATTAAAACGGCACCGGAAGAGCACCGTACTTTACTTGAATTATGTAAAACTAAAGATGCAGAAAAAGCATGCCAGTACTTGAAACTGCATATTAGTGCTGCCAAAGATGACATTAAGCAATTATTACTAAAAACAGAGCAAACAAAATAACAAATATGTAAATTTATTGAATATTTAATATTGTATGCAATTTGATATTGCGCTATGTTGTGTCGCATGGAAAACGACTCTAATAGCGCAATGATCTCAAGGTACACTTCTCGACAATCCAAATTTAACCAAACTTTGAACGACAGTAAGCTCAATAGCATGCTGGTGTTTGGCCCTGAAAATATTAACTACTTAACAGGGTTTACCGGTAACGCAGCATATCTTATTGCTAGCCCAAAAAAATACATTTTAATCACAGATTACCGTTACTTTGAGCGAGCTCAGCAGGAGTGCCAGCATTGCGATATTGTGTGCCGAGATCGCAGTAGTGAAACATTGGGGGCGTGTATTCAACGTTATTTACCCAGTGGCGATACAGGGTTTGATGCTGCGTATATTACAGTAAATTTATGGCAAGAAATCGCAACCACACTAGATAGAGTACTTAGACCGATAACAGGTCTGATAGAGCAACTTAGAACGGTAAAGTGTGAATGGGAAGTCACAAGCATTAAAAAGGCGGCTGCAATAGCTGATCTTGCACTTGCTGACATGTTAGGGCATGTACGTTTGGGCGTAACGGAGAAGGAGCTTGCCACTGAACTTGACTATAAGATGCAGAAGCTGGGCTCTGATGGTGTTAGCTTTGATACCATATTATTATTTGGGTCTCGTAGTGCATTGCCTCATGGCAAGCCTGGCAACACACAGCTTAAAGAGGGTGACATGATCCTCATTGACTTTGGCGCTGTGGTTAATGGATATCGCTCAGATATGACTCGCACCTATGTTTATCAATCAGCAACTGCTAAGCAGCAGCATATGTATGACACGGTTATTGCGGCGCAAAATACCAGTCTTGAACTGGTTAAATCAGGCATTAATTGTATTGAATTGAACGCAGCGTCAGAACGCGTTTTGTTTGGCGCAGGCTATGAGGAGTATGCAGGTAAGGGGCTCGGACATGGTTTAGGGCTGCATTTGCATGAAACACCATTCATCACACCGAAAACACATTTTGTATTACAGGCTGGAAATGTAATTACGATAGAGCCTGGGATATACATTCCAGAGTTAGGGGGGGTTAGGATTGAAGATGACATTTTGGTAACGCACGAGGGGTTTGAGTATTTAACTCATGCACCGAAACAATTTATAGTGGAGTAACAGAGATATGCATATCATCTCAGAGCAACAAGTACACAGCAGTTTAAGTTTTAAGGCTGTGATTGAAGCACTAAAAATAGGGTTTGCAAAGCCTGCTGGTACGCCACCAAGACAGGTGTTTCCTCTTACAGAAGATGCGAACAATCATGATGCTTTTGCGGTGTTACCGGCATGGAACAATGAAGTCATTGGGGTTAAGTCATTCACTTATTTTCCAAGTAATACAGAGAAAGGGTTTAAAAGCTTATACTCGAAAATTATGCTTTTCGACAGACAACATGGTGAACCATTAGCATTGATTGACGGTACAAGCGTGACGTTTTGGCGTACCGCAAGTGTTTCTGCTTTGGCATCTTCTTACCTTTCTCGCCCTGACAGCCGTCATTTGGTATTTTTTGGCTCCGGTAATTTGGCACTTTATATGATAGAAGCGCATTTGTCAGTACGACCGATAGAAAAGGTGACCTTGGTTGCTCGTGATAAAGCAAAAGTAGCATCATTAATTTCAACGCTTTCCATCAAGTTTAAAGGTATTGAATTTACATCTGGAAATGCAAACGAAGCCACAATAAACAGTGCAGATATAGTCAGTTGTGCAACCGGATCTCATGAGCCACTTTTTGATGGCGCTTGGTTAAAGCCTGGAGCCCATGTTGATTTGATAGGTAATCACCATAAACAACACAGAGAATGTGACTCGATAACGGTTACCCGCTCTAAATTGTTTGTAGATAGCCGCGTAAACGTGCTTAATGAAGCGGGGGAAGTACTCATTCCTATCTCGGAAGGACTGATCGATAGCTCGTTTGTTGTTGCTGAACTAAGTGAGCTACATGATGTCAGTTTTGTACGTTCAGGTGATGATATTACTGTGTTTAAATCAGTCGGGATGGCGTTAAGTGATTTGTTAACGGCGCATTTAGTGTATAGGTTGGTTTTATGAACTGGTTATTGGTTTTAGGCGCAGTAATGCTGGTTATGGCATCGTTATTATACTGGCAAGGTAAAAGAAAGCGATTAAAAAAACGCGTGTGGCGACAAGTACAAGTCAATAATTTAATAAAAGTGAAGCAGCATAAAACGGGTCCGATGGAAATGTTGTCTGAGCAAAGTTTATTAGTTGAGTTTACTTTTTTAGAGAAACAATATAGCTGTCAAACAGCTTATAGAACCCAGTTATGTGACTCATTTAGTGCCAATGAACCTACGTTTATTTTGATTGACCCGGATAACCCCACTCAGTGTTATTACAATGCATGTCAACAAACAAAATTTGCGAAGTTATGGTTTATTATGTCACTGGGTGTTGTGTTATGTGTGTTGCTAAGTAATACCCTGCCGATTATACGCTAGCCTTGAAGGTTGGGGTAATTGAAATAAAATACAGTGTGTTTATTTGCACCTAGTCTAAAACCGATTACGCTTAGTTAAGTATTAGCGCAGTTCATAGGTTGTTAGGCATGAAATGGGTGGTAATTTTTATTTGGCTATTTCATTGTAATGTAATTGCCCAGTCAGACACGTATAGCTTTTGTTTTTCGCGATGGTGGCCATTTAGCTTTGTCGAAGACGCAGGTGAAGCTAAAGGCATTCAAGTTGATTTACTCAAGTATGTATTAAACAACCAAAACATTTCGGCTTCCTTACAAGCGTTGTATTGATGATGTTTTAAGTGGTAAATACGACTTTACGTTACATCTAGACCATTCAGACTCTTTAAATCTGGTAGAGCATGGTGTATCTGTATGGGAAATGGCATTGGCGGTAAACGTTAATAATCAGTTTTTAACGCTAGAAAAAATCAAATCATTACCTTTATTCAGTGTAGTAATAGCACAAAAATACCCCAACCCAAAAGCGGCACTTAACACCTTGGCGGATATCAACGCGATTATTATTAAACGTTCTTACTATGAAGGTTCAGATGAAGACACTAAGGCGTTGTTTGACATTTTGTCATCTAATCGTGTAGATGCGGTGTTAGTAGACAGGCGCTGGGCTGAAAAAATTGTCACTCAATTTAATCTACCGGTCTCAATTCTACCTGAGTTGGTTCACTCTCAAAGGCAATTTATAGGGTATTCAGATCGAAATCATGAAAAGGCAGTAATACTAAGTGGCTTACTTAAAGCTGTGTCGGAGCAAGAAATACATGCGATTGAAATGGACTATCAATAGTTGATAATGGCTAGAAGTAGGCTATATTTTGATGCAGCTAGTAAAAGATAGCAATACTCTTTTTGTAATAATGAGAAAGAGTTAAGCACATATTTGGGCAGTTTTTGCCAGTGTAATGTGTTGTAATTTGGAATTACGCCAAACTGTGTAATTATTTATATCAAAGCAATTAATCGTATTGTATGATTATGGACAGATTATGTAGAGGCATACATTATCTCCCAAATAATTATAAGGAAGTTGGATGTCTGAGCCTATTTTGGCGTTTGCACAGTTAGATCTTTCGTTAGAAGGGTTGGAGCTATCATCTGATATTGAAGCTGCGAAAAGCCATGACTGGGTAAGCCACGTAAATACGTCTTGCTATGACGGAGATTGGGATGTATTGCCTTTAATAATTCCCAAAGAGCACCTAGATAGCCATATCATTTTACAAGCATTTTCACATAATTGTGAAAGCCCTTGGGTAGAAAGTCAGTATTTGAAACGTTTGCCTTCTATTAGGGCTCTTATTGCTCGGTTCGAATGTGACGTCTTGTCTGTACGTCTGATGCGTTTACATCCTAATTCATATATTAAACCCCATAGAGATCAAGGGCTCAGCCTTGAGACTTCATCACAAGCACGGATTCATATTCCTTTAGAGATTTCTCCAGAAGTTCAGTTTCAAGTAGATGGGGCAACTGCGCCGATGGCTGTAAACAGTGTTTGGTATATCAATGCCGATGCAGAACATTCAGTGAAAAACACCGGAGATACATCAAGAATTAACCTTGTCATAGACTGCAATGTTAATGAGTGGCTATTTAACTTAATTATGAACTCTAAAAACAAAACATATTGCTGTAAAAAAGTAAGTTAAGGAGATAACGAGGTAATGAAATTTAATATTCCAAAAGGGCTCAATATAAGGCCGTCTAATACAGCAGATAAACCTTTTTTAGAAAAGCTGCACCATTCTATGCGCCAAGATTTACAGCTAATTGATGGAGAGAAAGATTTCGTAGAGTCGATTGTAGAAATGCAATTTCGGGCTCAAACCGAAGGATATGGGGATAAGTTCCCCAATGCAATGTATTTCATTATTGAAAAGCACCATGAAGCGATAGGCAAAGCAACCATCGATTTTGGCCCAAACGAAATTCGTATTGTCGACATTGGCTTTTTACCCAGCGCCCGAGGGCATGGCTTTGGCTCTGCAATAATTCAATCATTTCAAAGTGCGGCATTACAGTCGGGTGCACCTTTAACGCTCTCTGTTGAACAAAATAATGTGGCAGCAAAGCAGTTATATTGTCGTTTAGGATTTCAAGTTGAATCAATAAGCCCGCCATATGAATTTATGGTGTGGTACCCGCACCCAGCGAAGTTAATGAGCGGTGTGTAACTAAACCAAAGTAAGCATAGGGGTTTAATATGGAAAAATTTACGTTTGAAAATGTTGAAAGTGCACAAGGGTCTGTTGTCAAGATTGTAGGCCAAAACGGCGAAGTGAAATTAGAAATATCATCGGTCAAAAAATCAAAACTTGATGGAGACGAGTGGAATGCATTTAGTGTGCTGTTAAACGGCAAAGCCAATGAACCTCTAAGCCAAGGTACTTATAAGCTCGAGCATGAAGCATTTGGTGAAGCTGAATTGTTTTTATCGCCAAATAGTGAAACAGAGTATGAGATACATATTGCTCAAAAGAGGTAGTTGGCGTTCTAAGTTAATTAATAAAGTAAATTATCCGTTTAATTAAGTGAATAGGAGATTTTTATGGCTGACCCGTTTATGTCAGAAATAAGGCCATTTGCGTTTAATTTTGCCCCAAAAGATTGGGTGTTTTGTAATGGTGGGTTTGTTACGATCTCACAACATGGGGCACTTTATGCATTGTTAGGGACTCAATTTGGAGGTGATGGTCGAACGAATTTTAAATTACCAGACCTTCGAGGGCGAACGCCAATCGGGAGAGGAACTCTGAAAAGTGAGCCTAGTAGGGTATTTACGGCTGGCAACCAGTATGGCGTGGAAAATGTCACGCTCAGTATTGCTGAAATAGCCGCCCATTCTCATGGAGTACAAGCGACCAGTACTGAGGCAATAAATAACCCAACTTTTACCGATAGGGTGTTTTCTAATTCAAAGGATGCTTTTAGCGGACCAGAGCCCTTTATGTACAGCGGTTCTGCAAATCTAACAGGGCTGGCACAAGACGTTGTTTCTAGCGCGGGGGGCGGTCAGTCTCATACGAATATTCAGCCTTTATTAGCACTGAATTTTTGCATGGCGCTTGACGGTATTTTCCCACCAAGAAATTAATAAGGAGAAAGCATGTCTGAATCATTTGTTGGTGAAATAAAGATGATGGCCACCACTTTTGCACCACGGCAATGGGCAATGTGTAATGGCACCATTATGGCAGTAAATCAAAATCAGGCTTTGTTTGCCCTGATAGGGGCCCAATACGGGGGAAATGGACGCTCATCGTTTGCACTGCCAGATATGAGAAGCCGTATACCTGTTCATTTTGGCCAAGGGCCAGGCTTACAAAATTATCCACTTGCGGCTAAAACGGGTGTAGAGAGTGTGACCTTACAAGTGAGTCAAATTCCTGCCCATACTCATAGTTTACAAGCAAGCAATAACAGTGCAAACACATCTACTGCAATCGGTAATGTACTTGCAAAGAGTCCACAAAATGAAACCGCGTATTTAAATGGTGCAGTAACAGGTGCGGTACAAGAATTGAGCGAATCAGCAGTTGAGTCCGCTGGAGGTAATGTGCCTCATAATAATATGATGCCCTACTTGGCCATTCACTTTGTTATTTGCCTGCAAGGCATTTTTCCATCAAGAAACTAGAGGAGAATAAATGATGGCAGATCCATTTATTGGAGAAATTCGAAGTTTGGGCGCAACGTTCAGTCCTCAAGATTGGGCCACTTGTAGTGGCCAAATTTTAAGTATTGCACAGATGACAGCAATCTTTAGTTTGTTAGGGGCTAATTTTGGAGGAAATGGTAGAACAACATTTGGCATTCCTGATTTAGCAGGGCGTACGCCTATGCATGCAGGGCAGGGGCCTGGACTATCCTTGCGGCCATTCTCTTATTTTGGCGGATTCACTCAAGAGGCATTGGTTCCATCTCAATTACCTGCACATACACACAGTATTTCTGGTGTGCTGCAGCCTGGTGATACTGGGGAGCCAAGTAATAACAATCTGTCAATCGACATTGGCGCAACAGGTGGAGTACTGAGGTACACAGCACCACTTGATAATGATGTTAATTTAATGGATAGCTCTAGCTTTTCTGTGGCGGGCGCTGGCCAACCTCATGAGAATATGCAACCTGCATTGGTGCTCAATTTTTGTATTGCACTAGATGGAATTTATCCGCCACGAAATTAACGCGCAGATACACAGGTTTTGGCTAAGAAACTTGTGTATCTCGTTATTGTGTTTAAAGTTTCGGCATTAGCTGGGTAGTAGTGAAGGGAGTGTAATGTATTTCATTTTAAAGAGTCAGAATGGCGTTTGTTTGGTACTATTGAAATACTTTAATTGGAATGCAATTAACGTGTACTTTACTTTAGCTGCTTGTTTATTCATTGCGGGGTTATCTGCTCAGCCTATTGTAAATTCAGTGCGTTTTCAGAGTAACAAAGAAACGGTTGTTCTGAGTCAATACAACAATGATGTTTTAAGCGATGAAAAAGGTAAAAAGTACGCGTTTAATAAAAAAATAATAATCAAATCTTTGCTGTCAGAACAAGAAATCATAGAATTACATAGTCAAATTACCCAAGTGCAAGTTATCGCAAAGATGCAAGGCGGAGCAGTCTATTGGGTCACACCAGAAAAAGAGCATTTTTTTGATGTTTTTTCTGTATTAAAAGCCCATCAAGATGTTGCCGCGGTGGAGCCAGATATAGCCCCTGTTAGAAAGTTACCAAGAGCCAATCACGAAGTTCAGCCAAATAAAGTTCAGCGAAAAGAAGTTCACGTTCAAGCAAGCTCTGTAACATCACTTAAGCCTCCTTTTTGTCATTCACCTATTAAGAAAGTTAGGGCCGCAATTATTGATGATGGGTTTGACTTTAGTCATAGCGAATTTAATGATTTAACTGTTTTACTCGAGTACGACGCTGATGAACATGTATTGGATGCCAGTGCTAAAAAGGGAATAGACTATCATGGCACACTGGTCGCTGGGGTTATCGCGGCTAAACGTGACAATGTGGGGGGAGAGGGTTTTGCGCCTACCAGTGAAATAATCGCCATTCGGCAAGTGTCAACATGGACTTCTTCCTTAATAGTGGCATTTCACGTGGCCAAATTAATGAAAGCAGATGTAATTAACTGTAGCTGGGTTCTCCCATTCTTATCAAATATAACCTCTGAGGTTATTGAGGATCTAGCATCGGCACCCAATGATCCGATCATTGTTGTGTCTGCAGGTAATAATGGAAAAAAAGCGTGTGAAATGAATCAGCTCTCTAAATTAGACAAATTAGTTGTTGTAGGATCACTGAATAAAGCGGGAGAGTTAACCGAGTTTTCTAATCATGGTGAATGTGTTGATTACTATGCACCCTCCTCGATACAGTCGACGTCATTGGGTGGGTATGCCGATTTCGGGGGTACCTCCTCATCAGCGGCTATCGTGTCTGGTATTATTGCGCAATTAAAAGCATGTGGTGTCGCACAGCCATTAAACCAATTACATTTAGTTGAACACATCAAGTCAGCACGTAGCGTAGTAATAGCTAAATGATAGCACTAAAAAAAGCATTAAAAGAATAATGGAGAATATGATTTTGCGTACCTCGAAACCGGGTGTGAATTCTGAAACTGAAAATTTAGATTTTAGTAGCACCTATAGTGATAACTTACCAAAAATATTGGCTCAGCTCGGTATTTCTTTACTTGCGACTAGTTATCACTCACAAAGGCTAATTATTGTACGGTCTCAAGTTGGAAAACTAGAAACAAAACTAAAAGCTTTCCCGAGGCCTATGGGTTTGTATGCCGATGATAATAGGATCACTCTGGGTACATTGAACCAGGTGATTGACTTTCAAAGAACAGACAAAGGACGTAGGGATATTTCTCGCGGTGAGTTTGATAGTTATGAAGCGTTACCAAAAAAACAACAAGACAATGCACTTGGTGGTATAGCCGAATTTCGAGAACAGTGGGAATTGCAAATTCAAAGTGTAAAAGAATCCGATAGTTTGTTTATGGAACGGGCAACCTTGTCAACCGGTATGATTAATATTCATGATATTGGCTGGGGGAATGATGGTTTGTGGGTGGTTAATTCAATGTTTTCGTGCCTCTGTAAGTTAAGTCCTAATCACAGTTTTGTTGCTGCTTGGACACCGTCATTTATTTCAGAACTAAAGCCTGATAACCGATGCCATTTAAATGGCATGGCAATGCTCGACGGAGCGCCTCGCTACGCAACTGCGTTTAGTGAATCGGATACAGCAGAGGGCTGGCGAGATGAACTTGGTAGTCACGGCGTACTTATTGATGTTGTTGAAAATAAAATAGTTAAGTCGGGTATTTCAATGCCGCATTCACCGAGGTGCCACTTAGATAAAGTCTATTACTGTGCATCTGGCGATGGGGCTATTCATGTATATGACCCCGAAGTAGGCACTGCGCGTGTTTTGGCTGAGCTCCCGGGCTTCACGAGAGGGATGACATTCTTTGGTGATTTAATGATTGTGGGTACAAGCACATTACGTGCATCAGACGCAGAATTTAATTTTAAAGGGAATGAAAGACTGTTGGAGGAAAGTCAGTGTGGTGTTTGGCTATTGGATATTAATACTGGGAAAGTAATTAGCCGTTTAACTTTTTCAGGGGACGTAAAGCAAATTTACGATATTGCAATTGTAACCAATAGTACAGCACCCGAGGTACTACAAAGCTCAGATGCACTATCAAGTTTCATTTTTGAATTTTGTCAGGAGTAATTATTATGGAACGCATAAGTCTTAACAAAAGCATTTTGGCAATCGCAGTACCATCTATGATTGCTACCGGTGCATACGCGGATACAGTTAACGCCCCTTCAAATGATAAGCAATCGTACAATACAGAGCGCATTGAGGCGGCAACTGAGATAGCTGCTATAGCGAATAATGATCCATTTAATTCCTTTGGCAAAGGAAGAAATGAACCAAGAAATGTTTCAAGCTCTGATTTACGCAGCACATTAGCCTTTTTGAAGGCGCAAGGCCTACTTAAACCGCGTACCCAACAAGTCACTATTGTATCAGGTGATAGGACAAGGGTTAGTAGTGATTTATTAATAGGCAGATTGTTTGCTAATGGTGTATTTTGTCAACGGCCAAATGGCAGTTGTACAACAACAGGTGCTTTTACTTGCACTTTTTTTAACGGTGGTCAGGTAGTTCCATCTTGCAATGCAAACGAACCGCCTGCGCTTGATTTAAATAGTGGCACATCAGGTAACGATACTACAGCCTCGTTTTCTGAAGGGTCAGGTGCCGTTAGTTTTATGACGAGTCCGACGGTTACAGATACAGATACAATCACAACGATTACAGTTAAGCTCACTAATAGTCAAGGTGATGCAGATGAAGGAATAAATGTGTCGGCGAGTGCTCAAAATGCTTTAACTGGCGTATCAGGCAAGTCGGATATTTCAGATGCACTTGAAATAAAAGTGGAGAATGCAACAGCGACAACTACTGAGGTGGCGACATTTTTACAAGCGGTGACTTATAATAACTCGAGTAACACGCCTAATACTACATCTAGAACAGTTACCGTTGTTGTTAATGATGGCACAGTCGATAGCGAGACACGCACTGCTGTAATCAGTGTGGCCAATGTAACCGCGGCAAGTAGTTCTGCAGCATCATTTAATACCACATCGGGCACTAACTTAAGCCCTGCTATTAGTTTCAGCAGTGACAATGAGACTTTAACCATATCTTCAGCCAGTCATATTGTTGGGTCAACCGCGCAAGGTGGGGGTGGTACAGATGAAATCATTGTAATAGATGGCAGTGACCTTACACAATTTACCAGTTTAACCACTTTTGAAACCCTGTCTACTTATAACAATGGGTCGTTAACGCTCAGTGAGTCGCAACACGATGGGTTTACGACCATAAATGGTAGCGGAACAAATACGTTTACTTTGGCAAGTGCCGATGACGATAGTACGGTGACTGCAGATGCAGACATAGAAACGTATGTTTTAAATGCGGCTTTTAATATTACCTTATCTGGTGCAGCGCAAAATATTACCGGTAGTAGTAGTGCAGATACCGTTAATATTGCAGGGTTAAGTGTTACGGGTACGCTTGCTGGTGGCGGCGATACCGACGTGCTGCAAATGAGCACAGGGGCTAGTATCAGCAATGCAACAGTCAGTGCATTCGAATCTTTAACATTGAGCGGTGGCGCATCGGTCACAATGACAGAAGCGCAACACGATGGCTTTTCAACAGTAACTGCAAGCGGCACTGATTCTATCACCATAAGCTCAGCGACCGATGGCTTAACGGGGAACAGTGCGATTGAAACGTATGTGTTGAGTGCAGCGAATACATTTACTTTAGGCAGCGCGTCACAAAACCTAACGGGTAGTGGTAACGATGACACGGTTAATGTGAATGCACTGAGTGCGACAGGGACTTTAGCGGGTGGAAGTGGCACAGATACATTGGCTGTTACCAACGGCGGAAATATATCGGGTGCGACCGTCAGTGGCTTTGAGAATTTATCGGTTGCTGCTGGTGGTACTGTAACAATTAATGCAGCCCAATTGTCTAGTTTTACTGGAACGATATCTGGCAGCGGTACAGAAACAGTATCTGTTTCTGGTGATGGTAATGTGAGTACCGTATCGGCCATTGAGAATTATACCTTAAATGATGACAGTACGAACGCTCGGTCGGTGACGGTCACCAGCGCAGGGCATTCTGTTACTGCAACCTCAGCGACTGATGCAATCACATTTGATTTAGGCACGCTTGCGTTTACAGGCACTATTACGGGTGATAATACTGTTGCAGATACGCTCAGCTTAAGCAGTGGTGCGAATATATCTGCAGGGTCTATTTCTAATGTGAATAACCTCACCTTAGCGTCGGGCGCCTCAGTGACTATGACTGCCAGTCAGCACAACGCGTTTGGTGGCACAATTACGGCGCCTGGTTCTGAAACAATTATTATCAGTGGGGATGGTAATTTAACCACATTTTCTTCCGTTGAGTCTTATACCATAGGTGATGATAGTACTAATACGCGAACAGTTACTATTAGTAATGGTACAACGAATGTGACAGCTAATTCATCAACAGATGCAATAACATTTGATATAGGCTCAAGTGCTTACACGGGCACATTAACCGGTGATGCAAGCCAAACCGATACTGTATCTGCATCTAATGGCGCAGATGTCTCTGGTGGGAGCTACTTTAATATAGGGACCCTGAGCTTAAGTAGCGGTGCAACCGTTGCGATTGATGCTGCTAATATTGGTAATTTTAGTACGTCAATGACCGGTAGTGCTGGCAGCGAAATACTGAAATTAATGGATGGCGGCACGTTTGATTTTAGCAGCACATCGGTTTCATCTGTTGAGGGCGTTGCTATAGGGACAAATAGTAACTTTACACTGACATTAACAGATAACTTTGCTTCAGATGGGGGGACGGTTGATATAACCAATGCAACTGGCAGTGCTGTAACGGGCGCTATTACCTTAAATGCCAGTGCTTTTAGTGGCGACGTGTTAACCATTTCAGCCACCGATTTTAATGGTGCGGATACTTATACCGGCGGTTCGGGTGCCGATACGATTCGCCCAGGCGGCGGTACGGATTCAATGACGGGTAATGGGGGTAACGACAACTTCATAGGCAGTACGTCTGACCTGTCGGGTGATACCATCGCAGATTTAGCAATTGGGGACATGATCACGTTAACAGGTGTCACTGGGTTATCGACTAACAATGTACGCTTTAATGGCTCAAGTACATTAGAAGTTGATACCGATGCGACGGATTTTAATATATCTGAGTTGACACTGTCGCTGACAAATGCGCCGGCATCAAATTTATCATTTACTGTGGCAGACAGTGGCGCGAATACGGTGATCACCTTTATTGCCAGTAATGATGTGCCTGTTTTTGCTTCGTTAAATGGCGGTGCAACTTTCACAGAGGGCAATAGTGCCGTTACAATAGACAGTGACGTAACCGTTGCTGATACAGAACTGGATGCGCTCAACGGCAATACAGGCGATTATAATAATGCCAGTTTGACCATAGCAAGAAATGGTGGCGCAAATAGCACCGATGTATTTGCTAACACCGGTTTACTTGGGGCACTGACACAAGGTAATAGCTTTACTTATAATAGTGTGTCAGTCGGCACCGTAACGACCAATTCTGCTGGTACGATTAAACTCACATTTAATAGCAGCGCAACATCAAGTATTGTTGATTCGGTTATTTCATCACTTACTTATGCTAATACGTCTGAAGACCCGTCAAGTAGTGTAACGTTAGATTACACCTTTAATGATGGTACATCTGATAGTACAGGGACAAACCAAGCGACAGTCACGATTTCTGCAGTGGATGATATGCCAACCGATATTGCACTGTCTTCATCAAGTATGACTCAATCAAGCACCAGTGCGGGGGCAGATGTTGGCACCTTAAGTACCACGGATGTGGATGATAGTAGTCATACATACACTTTAGTTAATGCTGGTACGTCAACAAGCGGGACGTGTACAGCCAATAGTGGCAATGGCAGTTTCCAGATAAATGGCAGCATATTAGAAACACAAGCAGCAATCAGCGCTGGCAGCTATATTGTGTGTGTGCAATCACATGATGGTACGTCTTCGTTTCAAGAGTCATTTACCATTACAGTCAGTGATGATGTAGCGCCAAATGCGCCAACCTCGTTAGATTTAGATGCAGCGTCAGACAGCGGTTCTTCAAACACTGATAATTATACCAATGATACAACATTAACATTGTCAGGTTCTGCAGAGGCAGGGTCTACGGTTAAGCTATTTAGCAGTGTGTCTGGGGGAACCATAATAGGTTCGGGTACTGCAACAGGCGGTACATGGCAGATAACCACTGGTGTATTAACGTCAAATACAACACATACGATTACCGCAACAGCAACGGATGCTAGTAACAATACATCATCAACTTCAACGGGTTTGAGTGTCACATTAGACACAACAGCTCCAAGTGTACCCAGTACCCCAGACTTAAATAGTGCAAGTGATACTGGTAGCTCAAATACGGATAATATTACATCAGATACCACGCCGACCATTGATGGAACGGCGGCAGCTGGAGACACGATAACACTCACTTCAGATAAGGATGGTGTGTTAGGGTCGGTGGTGGTGCCTGCTGGTGGAAGTTGGAGCTTTACGCCATCATCTGCACTGTCTGCAAACACACATTCTATTACCGTAGTTGCGACAGATCTGGCCGGTAATAATAGTAGTGCATCAAGCGCACTTGCTATTAACATTGATACCAGTGCAAGCACACCCAGTATAACCACACCCATTGAAGGTGATGCCATCGTTAATGCCAGCGAAGATAA
>NZ_JAGJEF010000050.1:0-38921 GCF_018100875.1 Pseudoalteromonas sp. MMG012 | reverse complement strand
TCTAGCTTTGATGAGCTCTCATTACTTGATGTGAAAAGGATTAGTATGGGTAATTTCATATACAATAAGCAAGTAACTGACTTGAGAACCACACTAGATATCGTTAAACAAAAGAACAGTTTTAGTTCTATTTTTTAACCGGTGCATCATAGAGTGAGCTGATAGCATTGCTTAATTCAATAAATCGAATTGGCTTAGTAAGCACTTTATTCATTCCTGCATTCAGGCAATTTACTTTGTCTGATTGTCCCGCATTTGCAGTTAGTGCAAAGATAGGAATGGTCAATGACATTTCTTCCCGTATGTACTTTGTTGCGGTAAGACCATCCATCACCGGCATCATCATATCCATTAACACCAAATCGAAGTCATTCGCTTTTATAGCATTTAATGCTTCAGAACCTGTTTCGGTTAACGTTACTTTGTGGTTTAGCTTTTTCAAAAGTGCTTCGATAAGCACTTGGTTAGGCTTGTTGTCTTCAGCGACGAGTATTGAAAGTGTCCTTTGTTTGACTGGTACTTCGTTTTCTATTTCCGGGATACACACTTTCTCAAAAGGCAAACTTACTGTAAATGTAGTGCCAACCCCCAGCAAACTGGAACAAGTTATACTTCCTTGCATTAACTCTATAAGTTTTTTCGTTATGCTGAGGCCTAAACCTACTCCTTGTTGTTTGCGTTTAACACTATCACTGACTTGATTAAACGGCTTAAACAACCTGCTTAGATCTTGTTCGGCAATCCCAATGCCTGTATCACTAATTTGAATTTTGACACTGTTCTCAATCACACTTACATGTAACGTGACACGACCATAGCTGGTAAACTTAAACGCATTCCCCAACAAATTAAATAGTATTTGCCCCAACCTAGTACTGTCACCTTTTACAATGCTCGGTACTGATTGCTCAATAATTTGTTCAAAATTGAGCTTGCCAGCCTCTGAGTGAGATTCAAATTGCGCGGCGATGCTATGAATGAGTTCTTTTAAGTGCACCTCACTATTATCAAGAGTTAATGTTCCGGCTTCTATTTTCGAAAAGTCCAATACATCTGAAATTAACCCCAATAACAAATTGGCACTACTTTGTGCATATGATAACCATTCCTTTTGCTGGTTGGTTAATTGTGTATCATTGAGCAATTCAACCATTCCTAAAATGGCATTCATAGGTGTTCTAATTTCATGCGACATAACAGCCAAAAATTGTGACTTCGCTGAATTCGCACTTTCTGCTTTTTCTTTTGCTTGCTTATATGCTATTTCTCTGTCTTTTGCGTAGGTGATATCCTTAGCGATACCCATATAACCGTTGAATTCACCTAAGGAGGTAAACTGAGCTTTTCCGCTCAAAGATATCCATAAATGGCGTTGACAGCCTAACTCAAATTCGAATTCAAAAAAATCACCATGTTGAGTTAATATGTGCCGAAATTGAGCCCACTTTCGTAAGTGCTGCATTTCATTATCAGATCGTAACTTTAACGCTGACTTTCCTATAAAAAACTGACTATACAAATCATCATGGGGGGCTAATTCATCCACGCACGTAAATATGTTCTCGGTATCTGTTCGCCAAAACCACTCGGATGCTAGTTCTTTAAATAAATCAGCTCGCTCGGTCATATTCGCAATAAGTGATAATAAACTACTGGTTCTAGAATGTGATTTTTGTAGTTGATCTGCTTTTAAATAAACTTGTTCTAGCAAAGTTATAAAATTAAGATCATTTGTGTAGGTGTCAGAAGGTGGATCAAGTAGACCAGTGAATAGAATAATACCTTGGCCACATAATTCAGATAACTTAAAAACTAAACTATTATTTAACCCAGATAACAGCGTTTTATTGATTGAAGTTTGATCATACTCACTAACGGCATGAGGTATAAATTGTTCATTTTCTGATATTCCTCGTGCGAATAAATCAACATACTCATACCAACTTTCATCATTGAACAAAATGCTAGAAGTTGCAATGGTACGATAAGCGTCTTTGCTCCTAGATGCTAATACAACACAAGCTTGATATGAAAACAACTCAGCCATAGCCCTGTCAATTTCACTATATAACTGCTCAAAATCATTGCTCGAATTTATTTTTATTAAGGTTCGCTGTAACTTACTTGAGCTTATCAAACTTCCATTTTGCATATTATAGAACACCATGATTTTAAATTGCTTTGCACTTTGCAAAGATAGTTCTATATCGCATTTATTTCAAATTATATTTAGATACATTTATTTAAATTCAACAGCTTAATCATTATTTAAAGTTGGAATAAAACCTGCTTTTTCATAACTAGTTAAAAAATATCAGTTTGGAGATAGCATGAAAATAGTATGTTTAGGCGGCGGTCATGGGTTAGCACAAGTACTTTCAGCAATAAGACCTTTATGTAGTGATTTAACAGCGGTTGTTGCCACTACCGATAACGGAGGAAGTACCGGCCGACTCAGAGAATCTCAAGAATGTGTTGCTTTAGGTGATATTCGTAGGTGCTGCTTACAGTTAACCGACAAACAATCACTTATACATTCAATATTTGAGCATCGTTTTGATGGCGGTGAGTTGGATGGGCATAGTTTAGGTAATCTGACGCTGCTAGGTTTGATGCAGCTTACAGACTCTCCAACAGAAGCGATCGCTTGGTTTAATGCAATGCTGGGGAATGCTGAAACAATTTTACCTATGTCTGATTCAGCAACCGACTTAGTGGCAACCTATGCAAACGGCGAACAGGTCGTAGGTGAATGTGAAATAGACGCATTGACGGAACTGCCTGATGCGATTGGTCTATCAAAATCAGTTCGTGCAGCTAAGGGCGCAGTTGATGCAATTACCAACGCAGACTTAGTTTTAATTGGACCTGGTAGTATTATATCGAGTGTAATGCCACCACTATTAGTTAAAGAAATTGGTGATGCGATTGAAAATACCGCTGCATGTAGAATTTTTATTGAAAATATTGCAGAAGAAAATAGCGTTGCTCGGTCTCTTAAAGGAGAAACTATCATCGACTGGATGCAAGAAAAGCTAGGTTATCAATTCTGTGATTTAAGTATTTCTCCACAGGCAATCGAAGAAATAGTTGTGCACTGTGACGAGCTAAATGATACTCAGAGTACGCAGCATAACATAGAGCAGCTAAGCCATGTTTTCTCTCAGTTGCTAAAACTGCCACTTAGCACTAAGGTTAACTCAACATGTACCATTAATTAACTTGTATGCATCAGTAAACGTGACGGTACTTTGCTGATGAGCAGCTGCAATCAAAGCTGTAACTTCATCACAAACACCGACAGTTTTTATCTGATGCTCAATTTTTTCACATAGTTCGGCTAATTGCAGAGCACCATAACTTCGACTACTGCTTTTTAAACTATGTGCTGTAATTTGAAGTAGGTCGCAGTCATTCGATGTAGTCAGCCTTTTTATTAAAACTTGCGACTCACTTAAATAAACACCTAAAAGTTGTGCGGCTAGCTCTTCGCCAACATCAACTTGGAGTTGAGAATAGGTCGTTAAATCTATCATGTATACCCCTGGAGTTAGATATGAAATATGACGTTGTATTATTTGTTGATTCTTCAATATTCGGTGGTATTGAGTCTCACTTAGTAGAGCTTGCTAAATTACTACAGCGCAAAGGCGTTATATGCAAAGTCCTATTTTACCAAAACCACGATAACCAACTATTTTACAATAAGCTAGAATCTAACAATATTCAATTTGAATTTATAAATGGCTCCATTTCAAGTTTAAAATCGGCATTTGCGAGTTTTTCAAATGACACCGTAGTTCACACCCATGGGTACAAAGCCGGTATATTGGGCAGACTAATGTGTAAGTATCTAAAAGTACGTTGTATCAGCACTTATCACGCAGGGGAAACAGGTCAAGGAATGGTTAGGCTTTATAACATTTTGGATAAATTAACCGCACGACTTTCTATTAATTTCGCTGTATCAAAACGAATTAAAAACCAGTTAAAAGAGGCGGAAGTACTCGACAACTTTATTGAAACTACCCCATTGGCAGTCACAAGCTCTACTTATCACAGCGCGAACAAGCTAAAAGTAGGTTTTGTTGGGCGGTTTTCATACGAAAAAGGCCCAGACAGGTTCATTGAAGTTGCAAACCACATGGTCAAACAAAACATGATCGAGTGGCATATGTTTGGTGATGGAGATATGCAGAAAACACTTGATATACCAGAACATGTTGCTTGTCATGGAGTGGTCCCATCTGAAAAAATTTGGAAAAATATTGATGTGTTATGCGTAACCTCGAGACAAGAAGGATTACCAATGGCTATTTTAGAAGCAATGAATCATGGCGTTATGGTCATTAGCTTAGATGTAGGTGCTGTCTCAAACGTCATTACAAACAACCTAAGTGGTTGGGTCATGCCGGCCTATGATGTTGATTTATTAACAAGAAAAATTGAAGAAATAACGAAGATCGAGCCAGAAAATTTGATTATGATGAAACAATATGCACATAGCATTGTGGCGCAAAGATTCTCGGGCCATGCACAGTGGACACTTTTACATGAAGCGTACTCAGGTCAGTGCCCATCCCGCATATAATCATTATGCCTGTGCGTCTTCCCAACCCTTGATTTTACGATAAATTGTAGAAGGGCTAACATCTAACAAGGCTGCTGCTTTTGGAATATTGCTTTGGCAAAGCGCTATCGCTTGCTCTATATACCGCTTTTCTATAACCCAAAGAGGTTCAATATCTTGCATCGTTCCCAACGTCGCTCGCCGTTCTAAACTTGAATCATCAACGCTTCTAGTAGTCGGTGCTAACGGAGCCACATTAAGGGCCGATTGCACCAAAGGTTGAGCATTGGTGTTTTGCGAACTCAGTAAAGCAGGCACCATATCCAGATCAATCCATTCATCTGGGTTGAGCACTAAGGTATTACGTACGGTGTTCTCCAATTGGCGAACATTACCAGGCCATGTGTAATCTAAAAAAGCCCGCTTAACATCATCAGAAATACCTTTATAGGGATGTGATTCTTCTTTACTAATTTTAAAGAATAACGCCTCAGCAATTTCAATAATATCTCTTCCCCTCTCTCGTAAAGGGGGTAAATTTATCGGGATCACATGAAGGCGATAATAAAGATCTTCTCTAAATCTACCCGCTTGTACCTCCAGTAATGGATCCCTATTTGTGGCACAAACAAAACGAACATCTACCTTAGTTTCTTTTTCACTTCCAACTTGCTGATAACAGCCCGTTTGTATAAAGCGAAGAAGTTTGCTTTGCAAATTTATATCCATTTCACAGAGTTCGTCTAGAAATAAAGTCCCTCCATTAGCTTGACCAGCAGCCCCTTCTCTATTTGCTATTGCACCTGTAAATGCCCCTTTTAAATGCCCGAATATTTCGCTTTCTATTAAGTCTTTAGGGATTGCAGCACAGTTGAGAGCGATAAAGGGTTTACTGGCCCGAGGTGATGCTTGATGTACCGCTTTTGCACAAAGCTCTTTACCTGTCCCGCTTTCTCCGGTTATAAATACGGTTGCTTTACTGGCGGCTGCTGAATTAATAATTTGATAAACGGATTGCATGGCGCGAGAACTGCCTATTAAGTCAAAAAAGCGTCCATTCTCATATGTTGCTTGATATTTTTCGACCGTACTTTTTAAGTCTTTTAACTTCAGAGCATTATTTATTGTGATCCTAAAGCGGTCAGCTTCTATTGGTTTTTCTAGAAAGTCATTGGCGCCAAGCTTTATGGCTTGTATAGCCATTTCTTTAGTCGCATGCCCTGTTAGCACTATAACTTGCGGCTGATCATCACCTTGTAAAGAAGAGAGAATATCCAGCCCATTCATATCTGGTAGCATGACATCTAGTAGAATAAGATCAGGCGTAAATTCAACAATGGCAGCCAAAGCATCTGCACCTGTGGCTGCAACCCGTGTTGTCATCCCTGTTGGGATTAAATACGACTGGTACATCAAAGCCAGAGACTCTGTATCTTCAACTATTAGAATTTTTGGCGGCATAGGCAACTTCCTTCTTTTTATGCTTATGAATTTATTATAACTAATTAATAACGATTAGCGATGCATCGTCAATCTCTTTTGTCAAACTAACTTGAGAATTGTGCCAAAGTGTAGATGCAAATTCGCTCTGACTCAAAGATAGATTAGGCAAGATTTGTTTAAGTTGCAGTAACTCGCTTTCATCTGTTTCTCTATTATCAAACAACCCATCGGTATAAACCAAAATATGTAATACATCCTTTAGTGACACAGAGTAAACTTCGTACTGATGTTCAGATGACAATCCTAATAACGGGTCTACACCCGCTAACTCACTTAATGTCCCATTTGACTTTATAACTATCGGCGGCGGGTGCCCTGCATTCAGCCAATAAAAATGTCCGTCTGAAACATACCCTGCAAGCAGAGTGACCAAGCTATTTTTACATAACTGCTCTTCATATAACGCTTGATTAAGCGTATTGAGCAATTCATTACAATTTGGTTTGCTTGCCAAAAAACCGCGGACAAACCCTTTAATCGCAAAACTTTCTTTTCTCGCTTGAATGCCGTGCCCCATCATATCACCTAAAATAAATCCATTTTGTTGATTTGGGATAGGCATAAAGAAATCACCGCCATCACCTACCTCGATTGAGCCAAATAAATGGGCATTAAAGCCCTCATTTAGTCGGTAATTATCGATACTACGTGGCGCTTCTATTTGATACTCAAACGCTTTAACCCTATTCGTCACTCGCTCTAAACTTTGCAGTAATCTAATTTTTTTAACTGGCTTCACTAAATAATCGTCAATACCCAAACGGTTTATACGAGTAATCGTATCATCAGAGTCTGTACCTGTTAGCATGACTACGGACAGTGTACTCCTATGATCAGAACCATTTAACTTCGTAAGCAATGGTTCTGATGTTTGCTTTTGTAATTGGTAATCCAAAATCAATACCTGTACATCATGCAATGTGATCGCTTGCCAAGCCTCACTCAACTCTTGGCAAACGATTACGTCATAGTCGTCTTTTAGGTATGCATTTATTAATGCCAGTTGAGCAAGATCGTCGTCAACATAAACGGCTTTAGGCTTATTCTTGCCTTGGGTTAGTGGTATAGAAAAGTGGTTTTTACTACGCTTGCTCGTGTATGCCGCTTTTGGAAAATAATGCCTTATAAGCTCAACACCCATTCCTCCCTCAACTAGTATGCCGCTGTTAATATCCCAGTCAGATTCATTACAAGCAAATAAATCGTAAGGGGTTAAATTATCAATCACTTCTAATGTATAATCTCCTGTTTTATTTCGTGTTATGAGTAACACAATCGTTTCATCTTCTCCCTTACTATGCCGTAAAAGATTCGTTAAATACTCAGTTATAACGAGCCCAGCAGCATCAAGGTCATCACTCAATACGGCTAACCCACTCAAAACATGTTTAAGAACGTGCCGGATCTCAGTAACAGCGGGTGCGATTAAACTGAAGCGTCTGTGGTATATTGGTTCGTTCATGATTGACTTATAATTAGTGTGGATGAAATAGCCAAGTTTGACGATTTACCTTGTTAATTAAAAATTGTGTTATTCTTGGCCAACGGTTTCGGTGTCGCTCTAATGCGTTAATGAGTTTTTCCCCTAAAGGTGCGAAATGATGTTGCGTCACTACGACTCTTACGTGTTGATGTCCACCTTGTTTAATATTTTTAATACTGGTGCATAGCGACTCTTCATCATTTATGCCCAAACCAACGGTTACTATTGTCATATCACTACACAAGCTCAGCGCATGTAACGGCACGTTTCCCCTATTCATTTTTGTCGCCGGTGACATATCTAAAAGAATATAATTATACTCTTGGGAAAGTCGCTCGACGGCTTCTTTCATAACTTGTTTATTTTTTGCAGACTCCAAATTAGATAGATTTTGCATGGTCAGCAAGTCGACTTGATTATGCTCAATAATATTCAATTGACAGGTAATATCGCTGAAACACCATTCAGGACCCGTAGGTTGCGCAATTTCATCTAACTTTAGGGGGTTTATTGGATTTAAATCGATAATTAATACACGGTGTCCGTTCGCTTTAAACCGTTGAGCAACACTTGCACATACAGTTGAAGAGCCTGAATTACCCTCAAGTGAAATAAATGTGACACATCGAGCGTTGTTATCAATAATTTCATTACCAATGTCTTCAACTTCTTGATATTGATGAGGAATAAGGTTCATAAGCCCACCACTAATGCGATAATAGTTATAAAATCAACAAAGTTATCTTTAAACTGACTCATTAAGTCTTGACCTTTATCTGGTATGTATAGCGTATCTCCGGCTCTGAGTACCGGTATATTTACTGAGTTTGGATTTTTCACAAAAGCCTCTAAGTCAAAAACCCGTGAACGCTCTTTACAACATGAATGATTCACAACCACTATTTTGTCAATTAATGCAGACCCTGTTGGTCCGCCAGCTTCAGCGAGTATATCTAACAAAGTCATGGTGTCATCAAAATTATAGCGCCCTGGCTTTTGAATTGCCCCCATAATTCTTACCACTTGTTCCTTTGGCTTTCGCAACCAGTCTTTAGTTTTTTCAGGGACAAAAATAGTGTCTCCAGGTAGAACATTAGGAAACAGAGTTTCATCTCCTGTTTCAAAATATAATGCTAAATCGAGCTTACTCACTCTGGCTTTATTTTCATTTCTATGTGTCACTCTAATGTTTTTTATATCCGCGTTGCCATTTGGTCCGTCGGCCGCTGCCAAGATGTCTATGAAGTGCATATTGTGATTAAATGAATATCGCCCTGGAGACCCTACCTGACCCATAATATATATTGACTTGCTTGACTCTTGACGGATCCATTGTGATTTATTATCAGCAGGATCTACCGGTAATTCTTCCACAATCACTGTGTCACCTGCTTGTAGACTGGGTAAGGGCGTTTTCCCATCCGATATCGTGTACTTTTCTAAGTCAAATCGCTTCGTTACCTCTCCATTTCGTACTATTTTAATATCATTAATGTTGGCACCTTTTGTTGGGCCTCCTGCATGACCTAATAGATCTGTAAAGTCCATCTCCTGACTCCACTCATATCTACCAGGAGAGAAAATTGCGCCAATGATTTTAATAGCTCGACTCGGCGGAATTTTTAACCAACTTTTCTCGTTTAGATCTGTTTTTTCCGGTACAAAAATAACGTCTCCAGGGTTAAGCAAAGGGATCTCTGCTGAAACAATCCCTTCACTGTATCCTTGCAAATCAAATAAAATATTTTCTCCAGCAGGTGTTAAAATTCTAATTTGTCGGGTTTCTGCAAACCGTGTTGGGCCGCCTGCATTCGCCAATATATCGAGGAAATTGATATTGTCGGGTGCTTCATACGCCCCCGGTTTCTGGACTTCCCCCATAATATAGACTGTCCGCGCAGTGGTATTTACATCATCCACCATGATAGGAACGTAAATGGTTGAACCTGCTTTTAAATCAGGCATATTGTCTTTATTTGGTTTATCTAAGTATGCTTTTAAGTCAAATACTTGAGGGGTCTTATCTACAATAACTCTGATTTTTGTAACATCAGCATATCGAGTAACGCCTTCGGCTCGCATTATGGCGTCTAATACACTCATATCGTCTTTAAATGAAAAGCTACCAGGGTTATGTACTTCCCCCAATAGGGTAATTGCACTGCCTGCGCTAGCATCCCCGGTTGCACTGAGAGTTTGCGCATCAAAGTCTATTTGCACATTACCAAGTAAAGGGGATACCGGCACGAATACGATATCTCCACTTTGTAAATTAGGGAGTATCTTGACATTGCCCGAGTCTAAGTAAGCCTTATAATCAAATTCAATAATAGACTCACCGCGTCTAATTTGAAGTCTATCAAGCTGCGCTCCTGGTTTTAACCCACCCGCTTTCGCTATTACAGTTTGAATGTTTCCATCAAAAGGGATGCTAATTTGTTCTGGTGCATTAACATAACCCAACACTGTTATGAAAATATCTTTGGCTCGTAGCTCTATATAAAAGTCATCCATTGCCCTATAAACATTTCCAAGCGTTATTTTCATCTCATTTTGGAATTGTTGAACTGTTTTACCAGAGGCTTGCACACGACCTACTTCTGGTAATACAATTGCCCCGTCTTTACCGACTTCAAACACGGCTTCAAATTCAGCTTCACCTGGGACGTAAAGAAATAACTTATTACCAATTTGAATTGTATCTGTACCCTTTGAATGAGTATCAGCAGATATTAAAAACGACAATAATAAAACTAAGCAAAGAAACAGCCGCATAACATTACTCCTTAGTTGCTTTAATCACCTTTGTCCATTCAACTAACGATCCTGCTTTGACAGGTTTACCGTTGTTGATTTCCGTCAGTGATAAAATTATTGCTTCGACACGCCGATCAGAGTGTCGTTCTGCGTCACTATTACTTATATTGTTATATGGCTGTAAACTGCCTTGTGTTAGCGTTGTGATCGTCTGTTGTTGTACACCATACACGCCAAGCCAGTGCTTTACTGTTTCAGCCCGTTTAAGTGCGAGTTCATAGTTGTTATCATGGTTACCCACTTTGTCTGTGTGCCCAACTAATAATATCGAAACATCAGAGACTTGCTTAATTAAATCCGCTGCTTGGGCTATTCTCCCCATATATTTAGGTGTGATTTGATAGTCATCAAATGCAAACTGGTTATCACTATTCAATAAGTCTGTTATTTGATTTCTAACTTTAACAGGCACCTCTTTCACGACTACTACATCATTTTTAGGGGCACACTTCGTCATCGCTTGTACCATTTCAAAATGCCCCGAAAGTTGATTAAGACCATGGTAGTGAATGAGTAAATCATGTTCCGCGTCGGCCCACATTTGTGCTGAAATTAAGCGGCGAATGCGATTTTCATAGACTTGTGCTTTTAACAGTTGTGCAGGCATACAATCACGGATCCCTTGAGCTTTTAGCAAATCGAGTTTCATCACAAGGTGCTCAAATTCGTTAGTAACAACATTGATGTCATCAGAAAATACGTGATCCGTATCACCCAAATGCTTTTTACCGTCCTCACTTTTATGCTGACTGTAATGTTCTGCCCAACCTCCTTGCCCTTCTTCAGGCCAAGAAGCACATCCGCCTATCATGACTATTACCGATAAAAATAGTGTTATGTGCTTCATAAATTCTCCTTGCTTACAATTCAAGCTGCTCAATGAAAGGAATCGTTTTGTCGACCCTTAGTAAACTCATTAATTTGAAGGGCTGCCCATTTACTTTTAACAAAGCAAGATTTTGTCCTTTCTTTTCAATTCGTTTGTATAAGAAAACCATAGCCCCTATACCTGAAGAATCAATAAATTCAGTTTCTGAAAAGTCTAGAATGATGTTTGTATTGTCACAAACAGCGAGTTTTTCAAACTCATCCCGAAAGCTATCCACAGTAAAGCCTGAAAAGTCGCGAGGTAAAGGTAAAACACGAGGGGTATTTGAGTAAGTTGCTTCAGTCATGATCATCACCAAGTTTATAATAGAAGTTATGATTACTATTACAACTATAGTGCCAACTTTGTACTTTAAACAATATGTTGTTTTATAAATAAATAATTGATAATTACTGCAAAATGCAAAGGAATTTAATAAAATCATTGCATTTTGCAAAGCAGATTGTCGTTACTGGCCTTTTCCTAATACAACAACCTGTATGGTTTTAAATAGTATGGTGAATTCCATTTTAATCCAACTCAAAGGTGATGACATACTTAATACATAGGCATAATCCCAGCCAATTTTACTTCTTGCATCTTCCACTGATTCGTCATAACCATTCATTACTTGAGCAAGACCTGATATCCCAGGTTTCAACCCATAAGTTCTATGGCAAAAATACGGTATAGATTTCTCTAACTTACCATAAAAAACAGGCCTTTCTGGTCGAGGACCAATTAAAGACATCTCCCCTATCAGCACATTCCAAAGTTGAGGTAATTCATCAATTCTCGTTTTCCGTAGGAACGAGCCAATGGGCGTTATACGAGGGTCGTTCTTACTGGCCCATATCGCGCCGCTTTTCGCTTCAGCATCGACCACCATAGAGCGAAATTTATACACATAAAATAATGACACAAATTCATCGGTGCTTTCACCGACTCTTAGCTGCTTAAATAATACCGGACCTTTAGACGATAATTTAATCGCCATAGCTGCACCTAACATAATGGGTGACACAAGCAGTATACCGACGCTGGCTCCAATAATATCCAGTACTCTTTTTGCACACTTAACACCATTACATCTCGTTGTGGCGCTCGATACTCGTTTCCAAGGCGAGTCAAAATACCCATATTCAAATTTCACAATACCGATTAAGGCTATCCAATAACTATTTAGTACATAAGCTATTTGGTCCAAAATGACCAATCGCTTTTTAGTGTTAAATAGAAACTTGAACAAACTGGTTAAATGGGTAGCTAGCAGCCCACTGCTGACAATAATAGACCATTGTGTTTGATATATTATCACCTCAGCGGTCAATGCAAGGTACATCCCTAGAAGGAGAATTGGCATCAAACCACGTAATACTTTATGGGATAGGAAGTTAATACTTGTCCATCCTAACTTGAAGTTCATTAAAGGCATCAACAGTTTAATTTGTTGCCAATTCCCAGCTCCGACCCTCTCTCGGCGAGTGTAATCTTGTACTTGGTCGTCACAGTCACATTCGTACATGACCACTTCATCATTGATTATTGCATTGCCTCCGTGAGCCAATGCTCGCATCGACAATATAAAGTCATCGTTGATAGCATTTGGCTCCAGCACAGTCACTAATTCTGAACGCACAGCAAACATCGCTCCAGGCACTCCAATCACAGCACCTACATTAGACTCAAGCCTTTTTAAGGTATTTTGATATTGCCAGTAAGATTGCTGCGAAATTGGCGCTGCTTCTTGCAGCGTATACTGACCCGTTGTTACAGCCACGGCATTATCTCTAAAGTCCTGCTCTATTTTATTGAGTGCATCGATACTTAACAGTGCACTAACGTCAGTAAATACCAATATGTCGTATTTATCTCGAGTCATAGAAATCAACGAATTTAAACTCGCGGTTTTGCCTTTATTCTCAATTTGCAAATGCAAATTGCAATGCACATTGTTAGATTCAAGCTGAAATGATACTGATTTCGCTAATTCATACGTGTTATCAGTACAACCATCAAAATAGATATGAATATCATATTTATGATTAGGGTAAAGTAATGACCCCAAATTATGCAGCTTTTCTTCTATATATTTAGCCTCATTATAGGCACACATCAAAATAGCAATAGTTGGTGTTTCAGTCTCGTTATCGCTAGGTTTAACTACCCCTATGCTATTATCTTTCATACTGTTCATTAACTTAAGTACAGCCATATACCCTATGTGATGATATATGGCCATCAGAATTAACACGAAAAACACAATTGCAAATACTGACATATTATTTATTCCTTATGCATTAATGCCTCGGTATAATTGGTCGTACTGCGAACTCATTTGAGAAACATCCGCTATTGCGATTGCATGTGCTCGAATAGATGGACCACGTTCTAACTTTATCGCTTTAATTAGAGCAAATGGCAGGCCACTATGTGCTGTAGGGCTTAATAAAATTCCTTGTTTAGGTGTTAGGACTTCATGAATTCCTCCCACATCACTGGCAACAATAGGAAGCCCGCAGGCCATAGCTTCTAAAATTGATAGAGGTAACCCTTCTCGTTCAGAAAACAAACAAAAAACATTAATTGCTGAATAAAAAACCTGCATGTTTTGAACGTTACCTAAGAAGTGGACGCGTGATTCCAAGCCTAAAGAGGTAACATGTGTTCGTAAACTTTGCTTTAAGCTCCCATCCCCCGCAAGTACTAAATGATAATCACTAGGGAGGTCTTTTAAGCTCGATATTAGCGCTTTATGACCTTTACCCGGCTCTAATCTAGCCGCACAACCTACGAGCTTGATAAACTTAGGTAACCCAAGTTGATATCTGGCATGTTCCATATTGATTGCAGCGAATTGAGTACAATCAATGCCATTTAAAATGGTGTTCTGTGTTGAAATAGCAGTTCTAGACGTAAAATCATCGGCAACCACTTGCGCGTCTGCAACCCAATGGATAGCACATATACGATTTAGTAACTTTGTGATCACTCGTTGCTTGAAGTTATTTAAGTACCATGCATCATGAATTGTCGATACATGTCTAACCTCCTTACGCTTTAAACAAGCCAAACTTGCATATAGCATAGGTCCAATATGATGACTGTGGATCACTTCAATTTTTTTTTCTTCGATGACCTTTATCAATTTATCTACGACTGATAACTCAAACTTTGGGTTTTTATCTAAAAAAATTAAATGCTCTTCCATTTCTTGTAGTTGTGGCCAATTAGCCAAAGATTCTACTTTACTGCCTTGTAGCGCGACAATCACACTGTTTTGTGCAAAACAACTCTTTTGCATTAATGTTACTGCCATTTTCTCCAGCCCACCAATCTTCAAATGTTGTACTAAATGTAATACTCTCATGATTCTTCACCTTCTATCTGTCGACTAACCACCTGACCATTTACAATCTGGTCTTGATCAAGTCTGATAATGGGTAACACCGTCAACACAGGTTGAGCGGCGAGCTTTTCAATCGTCGCCAAGTCTTTCAAATGACTATCACAAAGTGTTGCCACAAACACACAAGCAAATCCGGTAAAAATACCCAATATGACACCCACAATTGCTGATACTGATAACGCCGTGTTTATGGCTTTAGTAGGACTATATGCTCGCTCAATCGTTTTCACTTTGTCAGGTCCCTCATACTTCACTAACTTTCCTGTCACTTTCGCCATTTCATAACGACTTAACATGTCTTTATATAGTGTTTGTTTTACATCATAATCACGCTCAAGCTTTCGTAACTGCTTTTCTATATCACTGGTGATAAGCAGCCGTTGACTCAATTTTTCAGTTTGCTCTGTTAACATATCAAACTCTTGTTGATGCTGTTGAACCATATTTTTTGCGTCTTCAAGCGCTAAGATTTGCGATACTAATACTGTACTTTCTCCATTTGAACCGGTGGATAAAGTATTGGCCATTTGCCATAGCTTATCTAAGTCCGTCACGTCTAAGTCGGTTCCATGACTCAACAATATTTGCTGGCGTTGTTTTAAGTTGGCCAACTCCCTTGTCTTTTCGATAACTTTACTGTGTTTATCTGTATATCTTGTTTTCAATAAACTTAAATCTGACTCCGAGCGAATGATTTTTTCTTCAAGACGTCCCAAAATTGGGTTTGCTTGACCTAATTTACTCGCGAGTGCTTTAAGTTTTGCTTCAGCGCCTGATAAAATGACAAACTTTTGCTGTTTATCATTTATGAGCTTATCCAGCATTTGGCGATTGCTATTTAATACGTCAGGCAACGTATCACTGTAGGTGACTTTGAACTTAGCTAACTCATCTTCTGACTTTTCTAATTCACCTCTTAAAGCATCTAGCTGCTGGTAGAAAAACTGTTCTGATGTATCTAACGATGCTTTGGTCGGCGCCAATAAACGCTCAATGAATTTTTCCACTACTTTTTCTAAAATAAGCTTCATTTGTGAAGGCTCATGCCATTTTAAATGTATACGGACCAGTTCATCTCCTACCAATGAAAGGGACAAACCTTGTGCTAATTTTTGCTGCACCAAATCAATTTCATGAGAAGTTGGAGCGTCAGATAATAAACTAGCTTCTTTTGCTACAGAAGTGAGTACTTTACGACTTATGACCAAGGTACGAAGAGCTGCCATTCTATTGGATAGCTCAAACGAGAACGATAAATCATCAAGAAAGGGGTTCAGTAACGATGATTCTTCAATTAAAATTGTTGCATGGTTGGTATATTGTTTTTGTGCTGTGGCGGCAAAAAAGAACACAACAAGAGGCACAATAAGTAAAGGCACAGCAAAAAGCTTCGCTCGGCTGTATAAAGCATACAGTGCGAGGTACATTAGTCTTTTTATTTGCTCTTTTACTAGCATGACTCCCTACCTATTACTTTTGCAAATTGCAAAGCACGATTGTCGTTCCATTCGCATAATGAGAAAAATATCCAATTTTTCGTGCTTCCCTTGTAATATTGCAGAGTCTAGACCACTTTTTATTGCTCACCCTGAAATGCAATTAATTGTTGTTCTACTGAGCGTGCTTTTGCACTCCAGCTATGACTTTTCGCCAAAGACGATTGTGTTTCTTTCCAACTTTTATTTAAAACTTGATTTAACGCAATTGCGGAATCAATACGCTGTATAAAGCCACTATCGGTAGAAGCAACCAATATCGTTTCTAAATATTTGTTAACAGCAGGAAAGTTGGTAGATACTACAGGAGTACCTGCAGCTAAGTATTCTTTGAGTTTGAGTGGGTCGCATGCTTGAATTTGCTGATTATCAACAAATGGTAAAATAGACACATCCCAATGCTGAGAAAACTCAGCAAGTCGCCGGTGTTCAACAGCTTCTATGTGCGTGACATTGTTAAATGACAATAATGAGTCGATGTTATGTGTAATAGTACCGACTAAAATCAATTCATAATTGGGTCTTTCCGTTACCAATTTGGTCAACAAATCAACGTCTAGCCATTCATTTATAGAGCCATAAAAGCCAACTTTAAACCGTGTAACATGTTTTATTTCGTTCGCTATGGTGGTTGGTTTTGTGAATAACTCGAAATTTACTCCATGGGTAAGCATATAAGTTTTATGCTTTGGCATCTTGTTATATAAATGCTCGCTGATCACATATATCAAGTTTGCTTTGGCAATCAACTTTCGCTCTATAGGCGCTATCATCTTATGGTCCACGCCGGCTAACGCTGAAAAATCATCGCCGCAATAGTAAACAACTTTATCAATAGGCCGCACATTAATCATTGTGATCGCAGTAGGGACGCTAATCCAATACAAAATGGGCTCGTTTGAATCGAAATGCTTTTTAGCAAATACAAACTCGTTGAATGATTGCACGAAAATATTGTCATGCCATGGTAGTACGGCCAAGTTATAGACAGACGGCTGGTCATTTCTACTCGCAGCGCCCCCGACCTGCGCTCCACCCTGTGACTGACTGAAGTAATTTTTTGCCTTATTGAATACACGAGACAAATCTGTAAACCTTAGACGAGGTTTTCGCATCCCAACAGAGTTTATCCAGTGAACGTCATGGTCTTTAGACAATTGCTTAAATAGATGCTGAGTGCTACTTGGATGACCACCCCAATCTTCTCCGAAAACGACAAATTTCATACTGTTACCTCTTGCGGGATCTGCTTCACTATTTTGGCTGGATTGCCAGCTGCAATGGTAAATGCAGGAACATCTTTGGTAACAACACTGCCTGCTCCAATAATGGCCCCCTCACCAATTGTTACGCCAGCAAGCACTGTTACTCCAGTGCCAAGCCATGCCCCTTTTTTAATAATAATAGACCCTATTTGTGACTCATTATCAGGGAGCCCTTGAGCCCGCGCTTTAGCATCTATAGGGTGTCCAGGGAAGCCTGCTAGAAAAACACGACCCGCAAGTCTCACATCGTCATGTAGTTCGATAGTGGTACCAATTGAGAAAGCATTTTGCCAGCCTACGTCAACGTTATTACCAATTTTCAAAGTAGCGACATGAGAATCACAGTAACGACCACAAAATGTACTAATACCAGACATTCGAACATCGTCACCGATATCAACATTGAGAGGTCCTAGCATCTGCGGCAATCCACAATACAAGGATAAGCGTTTTTTACTACCACCTACCTGACTTTTAAACAAAGGCGTATAATAAAAAACTCTTAAGAGCTCAGAAAACAGTATAATAAGGAAATGATGCAGCTTAAAAAGTAAATGGTGTATACCGGGTATAACAATCATTTGAGGGTTTCGAATTTTTTTTGCTAATTTAAATAGTTGTTTAGCTAATGCACTGTCACTATTTTTAAGCCATGTTTTGAGAGGAATTACCATAATCCTTTTCCTTAGCGTTTTCAGTAGCAAGCTTTTCTAAAGCAATAGTTAAAGATAAAATAATGTATAATGGCCAAGTAAATGCCTGAGTCAAAAATGTACCGGAGACCATAAACCCAATTAGCCCCGCTTTTAAAGCGTAGGCATTAATAGCTATTTTTGGGTCAAAGTTTAGTGAATTTCTCACAATTGTTCTGTTTAAACTTCTATAAATTCCCACAATCACCAATATAAACACCATAAGGCCAACAAATCCGGTTTCACCTAAGACTTGAAACCATGTGCTATGCACTGCATGATTTTTACCATCCCAATGCGGACTATAAAAGAAATAGTTTGAATAAAAATTATTCACCCCAACGCCTGTTAACGGGTTGCTCAAAGCCATATTAATTGCAGCTTGCCACGCATAAATACGGCCCATTGCCGACGCATCTACTCCTCCTTCAGCGGCTCCGCCGCTTTGTCTGTCTGTGATACCTGCGAAAATGACCATGACTAACATGCCAACCGCACCAACCGCTCCTACGATTATGGGTTTTTTAACTTTTTGATAGACAAAAAAACTCAGAACGGCTGCTATGCCCAATAACCCTCCACGACTTTGTGTCGCTATCACGCCACTGATCACTAAGACTAAACCCGTACAGGCTAAGATTCTCCGCCATTTATGGCCATTGCTATCAAATAACTCAGCCGCTAAAAACGACACAGGAAACATTAACACCAAAGATAAGTCATTTGGGTCTCCCAACTGAGAGCGAATGTCTCTTGAAATTGTGACCCGAGTACCTTCAACCAGCCCAATACCATTGGCCTTATTTTGCAACGCAACCAGCGCAATAGATGTTCCGGATAGCATAATACCAATACGAACTAAGTTGAAATGAGACAATGTTGTCATCCACCAACTAATCGCGAATACCATAATGAAAACCTTGGTCAAAATTCCAGCCCAGTACTCTATTGCGAGCCCTCTATTAGATGCCGCAAAAACACAGACAGTTAACCAAATAAAGAGAGCAAAAAATAAAATATGGCAGGAGTTCCAGTGAGGTTTCAATTGCTTTGTTATAAATAAGTGCCAAAAAATTCCGAGTAATGATGCAAGCGCCAACAATTTTGGGATCTTAAACGGCATAAGTACTGGAAAAGCTTCATGTAACCTGAAATAACTAAATAAAATGAAGAGAATTACAAAGGCTGTACTCACTCGTACTGCTGTAAATGCAGCAAAAGGCATGACAATTATGGCAAAAGCAGCGATGGGACCTATCATTTTATACAGGACAAGTACTAATAATGCCGCCAACCCGCCACTAATTAATAGATGATTTGCTTTTAGCCAGTCAGACATAGGCTCCCCTTTTGGGAAGGTATTTTATACACTGAGTCACTTCCGCGCTGTATTGCTTTGCAACAATGGCAAGTAATACGACGATAATTACGGCCTGATAAGCGTAAATAAAAGTGGGTTGAATATACGATAGACAAGTTAACGCACCTAGACTTAGCCAAACAATAAATAAAGACTGAAACCTATAATCAACATACTCTAGCCTTTGACTCACTAATATAAAGGCAAGACAACGGACCACTTGAACTAAGAGCAAAGAGCTCACAACCCCGTCAACTTTAAAAATTGGGATCAACCAAGAAAACATACTTACCACTAATACAGCACTTATCGCATTGATATATGTGACCCAAACCCCATTGCGATATTTATAGCATGCGATATTGAATATATCGCTATGATGGCGTAGCACGACAACTAAAATTAACCCTGTAAGCCACATATCATTGCCATAATAGCTCGCAGGTAACGTGACTTTAAATATAACTGGCACCACAACCATCATTATTGCACAGAGAATTAACCCTAAATTTAGACTTCGTAGCGCCATATATCCATACTCATTTGGTTCATTAGCGAGCACATCAAATCGCTTTGCAAACCACCACATTCTAATTGGTTCAAATGTGAATGACGTCATTAACGCAAATTGAGCAGCGACAAAATAGACAGCTAATGTTCTTTCACCTTCTAATGCAACGATGAACCAGTTTTCAGCGCCATTAGATGCGTATAGGCACAGAGATGAAATTAAAATCGATGTTAAAAACAAAAGATGCCGAGATTCGATTTGCCATTTAAACTGCGTCAGTGTCATTTTTATAAGGGGAATTAATAACCATAGTGCAGCAATTAGTACTAAAGAAGCCGATATTGCCCCCGAAAGCATCACTCCCGTTACCCCAAAACCCATAAACAACAACCCAATACTCAATCCAGTCTGAAATACACCATGAACAACAGCCAAGTAACAATAGTGTTTAGCATTGCCAACTAATCGATAATAACTGTATGGAATAGCTAACACGGACGAAGCAAACAGGTTAACAGCTAACAATCTTAAATTCGTGAGGTCTACATCACCTGGTAACAAGTTCGTTATACTTTGAGTGAATAGCAGAACTACAATCAAAAAAGCGAAGCAAACCCCTATACTCACAACCAAACAATCGCGGAAAAATGCTATTTTTTGATTATCATCTTGATAATGCTGACGAAATAAAAGCTCTGGTAATCCTAAACTTAAAAGTAGGGAGCACACAGCTGAAATTGTGACTAAAAAATTCAAACTTCCATATTCTTGTTGCGTTAATAAACGGGTAGCAATCGGCAGCATCAAAAAGCCCAAGCCTTTCAGTACCAACATAGCAACACCATAATACGCAACTTGCTTTAGTCCACTCATGCTCATTCCTTACTGCTACTTTTAATAACTAACTTATAATGCCTGTACCCAATGAGAGAGCTTTTCGGCCTGTGCTCTAGCGTTAAAATGTTTAGTAACGAAACGCTTACCGTTTTGACCCATTGTAAATCGTTGGTAAGGGGAAAGTTCGCAAAAATCTGTCACTATTTTAGAAAGGCTCATAATATCCGATGGTTTACACTTGAACCCCACTTTCTGATTGACGATTTCTTTTGCTCCCATCAATTCTGTTGTTAGGACTGCTATACCAGAGCCCATTGCCTCTTTTAAAACGAGCGGCCCAGTATCCCTGTCCCCATTTTTTGCAATACAAAACGGAGCAACTAATGCTGAATAGTTTTTTGTATTTTTAGCTATCCAAGCTGGCGGCTTACGGCCTAAAAAGTTTACATTTTTTTCAATACCCAATGCTTCAGCCATAAATTTCAGGTCATTCATTAAGGGCCCATCACCCACTATGTCCAAAGTCACTTGATGCTGTACCAATACATTTTTCAACGCGGGCATTAAAAACTGTAATCCTTTTTTTTCTACCAACCGACCAATAAATAATAATTTCACATCGCTGTAAGCCGATGAAGGTGATTGATTGAAGCTCTCTAAATTTATACCGCAATGAAGGAGCTTAACGCGACTTTGAGCATACCGACTAAATTGATTCGCCATATCTTGACAAACTGCCACTGAAAAATCACATAAAGAGAGCTTTTGTGGTATATCAGCTTGATTGACATAAACGTCGTGGCCATGACCAATCGACGATACCGTAATGTTCGCAAGTTTTGCCCCCACTATGCCGTAGGCGAGTGACCCATGCATGAAGTGGCAATGAAGATGTTCAATCTCTGTTAACTTTATTATTTGAGCAATACTATTGCCGTAAGCAAGAAGTGATGGCGTTGGAATGGATGACATTTTCGATGCAGACATATACCCCCGATGTAAAGCTGATAAGTTGAGACAACCCATAATCAGTGATTGGTGAGAAGGCTTTGAGATTTCGACCACATCAACGCTTGGGCTTAAAACATCAGATCTTCCTATATTTTCAAATGTGATTACCGTTACTTTATGTCCACTCTTGACTAACGCATTGATCTCAGTAACCACGAATGTTTCAGAAGCGACTGGGAAGCTTGGAACCAAAATACCAATATGTTTCATAATTTACCCTCCAACTAGGTCATGCTTTACATACGCAATTGCCATGCCGTACTTTAATCACTAATAACCTCACTTAATAGGCTATTAATTGCAATCACATTTGCAAAATGCAATGCATTCGTAGAATCTGAGATAAAAATGAACGGTTAAAGAGCAAATAAAGTTGGCGTCTTACTTGCGTATACAGAAATACAATTAATGTGGAGTACAAATAATGAAGCCTGATATTTCTGTGATAATTCCTAACTACAATTGCAAAGCGTATCTGGGTAAAGCGTTAGCAAGCGTAATTAAGCAAACCGATGTTATATTAGAAATCATCGTTGTAGATGATGGCTCAACTGACGGGAGTGTTGAATGGCTTGAAAAAGCATCGCAAACGTACTCTAATTTAATATTGGTAAAACAAATACGGTGCGGTGTTGTTGCTGCTCGAAATAAGGCAATTTCAATTGCACAAGCAGACTATATTGCATTTCTCGACGCTGATGATTACTGGAACGAAGATAAGCTTGCGACACAACTAGCTTATATGAAATCTAACCAAAAATGTACATTGAGTTTTACAAACTATATGCACGTTGATGAACAGTATAACAAAATCATAGATTGCTTTTCTTACTGGCCCGAATTTTATAATAAAGAACTAAAAGATACGACAAAGTATCAATATCTTAGTAATAGCCAAGATATGCTGCTTTACGCAAATGTGATTGGTACGTCTACCGTTATGGTAAAGCGTGATGCAATTAAATCTGTAATGTGTTTTGATAACGAATTAAAAAGTGCAAGTGACTGGGATTGTTGGCTAAAGTTAGCATCTGTAGGGGAAGTTGCGTACACTTATCAATGCGCAATGGATTACTTAATGCGTTCGAACTCAATTACATCAAATAGAATAAAAAGAATTGATGCTATGAGGTTGATATTAAAACGATTTGTTAGTTCTAATAACGTTGGGTGGATAACCCAAATAAAAGCAGGTGCACGCTTGAATGAGTGTTACGGAGAATATTACAGAGAAATGGGGCAAAAAGTTCCAGCGTTGATATGGGCGTTAAAAGCGTTTTTCCTATACCCCCACAAACGCAATTTAAGACACCTATTACATGATATAAAAAGCTTAACCGCATAAATTAGGAAGCACTATGCATTCAATTTTGATAATAGACGATGAAGAAGCAGTATTGAGAGCACTTGGCCGTTTGTTTAATAGAGAGTATCAAGTAGAGCAACACAGTGATCCTCTGACAGCTGTTGAAAGTATGAAAGTGAATGACTTTGACTTGGTTATATCCGATATCCGCATGCCAAATATGGATGGCTTCGCTGTATTGAAACATTTCAAAACCCATCAGCCTAATGCAGGGAGGATACTTGTAAGTGGATATGCTGATATTGAAGACTGTCAAAACGCGGTACATGATGGACTTGCACACATGATAGTGTCAAAGCCGTGGGATAATTTCGAGCTTAAATCTGTTGTTAAGTTAGTCCTAGAGAATAGTGAGCTGAAAAAGAAAAATAAAGTATTGCTGACACAGTTAAAAGCTTAATTTATAGGTCAGTACAGAATGGTCACTGCCAGTAAAAGGGAAGACATCAAACTCATTGATATTTATTTCTCGACTTACTGCACAGTGATCAATTGCTAACCCACCTATAATAGCGGGTATACTTTCAACGCTGCGCCAAGTCGTGTGGTAACCTTTTGTAGAATAACACCACTTCCCCAACGTGGTGTTTAAGTAACGCGACCAAAAAACAGTATTGAAATCTCCCGCCATTACCCAAAGGCTACCGAGTTCCTTTAACAGTGCTCCTACTTCAGTCAACAACTTGTTACGTTGTTTCCACAGCTTTTCATTGCGGGGGGAAGGCGGATGAAATACGACAATGTCTACAATTCTATCAGTAACCAAAATTTTTAAATGAACGTATCCAACCTTTGGACCATCAACTTGGACAAACTGCCTGTATACAATTGGATATCTAGAAATCACAGCGACCCCCATTGGGAAACCTTCAATTTCTTTGTAACCATATCGAGAAAACAAAGGCTTTATTTTAGCAAATTGTGCTCGGTTTTTATCTGAAAACTCCAACAATATAAATAGGTCTCGGTCATCAGAGTTAAAATCAGTAAAGTGTTCAATTAAATTATTGTTTGTATAGCGCAGATTAATTTGCTTTACACTTAATACGTCATTTTTAACCTCAGTATCAAAGCCTAAGCTATAAAAATAATGTGAAGTGATCAACAAACCGGATATGACTAAAGCCACACTACCTAGATATTTATTTTTTATCTGTAAAAGTACTGCTAATAAAATACAGCTCAGCAGCAACTGTCCTCTTAAGCTGTGTAAAAGGTCACCTACATAAAATGAATCTAAAGCACCATATGCTATTGCACACACTGCAATATAAACACTACACAAAAGAACGATCATAGAACCTCCTATATGGTATATGATTAGCTTTAAATTAAAGTTGTGCAAATGTTAAGAGAGATTTAAGTTGAAATAGGTTGTATGATGTGTTCTTAAGGTATACAAGAAGGACATGATTTTGTTAACTCGAGCCCTTCCTACATCTTTTTAATTAAACCCGTCTAACATTTTTTGACATACGACAGGCGTAGGTCGATGATTGTCGTCTACCGCAACAAATGTAAAGCTACCCGAAATAGCCAAGTGCTTATCATCTTTATGCATTCGCTCTAAATAGATTTTTACTTCAACCTTTAAACTTGTATTACCAACATGCACTACTTTCGACACTAATTCGGCAAATGTTCCTGCTGGTATAGCTTCTTTAAAGTCAACACGATCAGATGATATAGTCACCAGCGGTTTTCTACAAAATCGAGTTGCAGCAATGAAAGCAGCTTCATCCATCCACGCGAGTGCATCCCCGCCAAACAAAGTGTTGTGGTGATTTGTTCTACCCGGAAAAACCGTCTTAGTAATGGATGTTATCGACTCTTCGATACGCTTTACAATAATATTTTCTTTCTCTAAATCTGTCATTTTTTACTACTTTTGTTCGCCAGTGTGTTAATCATTAATAATTGAGGGTCTAGCCGTTCTCCAAACCAATTGAAACGCCAATCCAAATGAGGGCCTGTTACACGTCCAGTAGCACCAATGTCTGCAAAATGCTCTCCTACAGATATGTTATCTCCAACTTTTACATGTATTTTATTTAAATGAATATAGGTTGAGGTAATTCCATGTCCATGGTCAATGATGACCGTTCCACCACTGTAATAGAGATCATTATCAGAAAATACAACCGTTCCATTTAATGGCGCCCAAACAGGCGTGCCAGTCTTATTTGCAATGTCTAACCCATAATGTGGATTACGAGGCTTGCCATTAAAATACCTTTGACTGCCATAAACTCCAGAAATACGACCTTTGGCTGGCCTTAATACCGGATCTAAAAAATACACTAGGTCGGAGCTTTTGGCTCTTGCAGCTCTCACTGACTTTGCCTCAGCTCTAATACGCTCTAATACCGAATCAGGAGGAGATACGTACTTTTTCTCGACACCAGTAATTCTATCTATATTGAAAGTTCGCGATGTAATTAGCAGTTCAGTGGAATGTAGTTTCTCATCGGTTGTTACCCATGACAATGTGTGTGTTGTGGGCGCATTTCGTCCAAAGCCAAAAACAAACTGACCTTCATTCGTAACTTTTATTGCTTGTCCGTTCAACTCAACAGATTGAACTTTTTCTATTTTACCAATCACCATACCACCTTGAGTGAGGTGACCCGTTAATTCTAACGCACTTATCGTACAAGTACTCAGCAATGCACCAGTAAAAAAGATTGCCCGCTTAAGCATATGCAATCGCTCCTTTCCCAACTCCTTCATATGCTTTAACCATTACTTTTTGCATTGGATATGACTTTTTGACTTGGGTAGCTAAATAATCAGCAATACATTCAACAGTTGTATCGCAAGGCAGAATATCACACCTGTCTTTACTAATGGCTAATTCAAAGTACCCCTGTGCGGCTTCATAAGCAAAGCAATAATCACTTGCAAAAGGCGCAACATATTTTACAGCTGCTGAATCAATCTCATCTTCTTGCGTACCTAAGTAAATATCTTCCCATTTAGCCGCCCATTCTTTCTGAAGTCTTGGCATACTGATCCCATCTAACGAAATCCCGATCAGAGAGCGGTGCCCATGAACGATTCGCTGACAATTACCATCATGCTTCTTTAATCCGTGACTGTAATGATAGTAGAAACTTGTCGCAGGCTCTGGCCTTAACTCAATACCTATATCTTTAACGTTATTAGGCATACTCGGCATAATAACCGACTTTAAAAATTCAATAACAGATTCTTCGTTAATCGTTTTACATGGAAGCAAACACACAGCTTCACTCGGGGCACTCATTGCTAAATGATGTTGCCCACCAAAAGTGCAGTCTAACTCTACTCGCCCATCGATATCATTTACATGCCCTTTGACACCAAGGCTTGCTATCGCAAGCTTATGATCTATTGTTTCATCAATAATTTTTTTTATTTGCTTTTTAACTAATGCAAAATCTAAAACCATGGACTCATCATTGAGTTTACCATGAAGGGTTAAGTCAACGATCCAGCTTTCACCTACTGCACCTCGTTGATTACACAAGTAAGAAAAATCGATCACGGTTAGAGCATCTACAAAAAGGATCATAAACTTCCGATAAATTAGTTTAATTCTGGCGATATTATAAAGATTTTTAAGATAAAAATCGCCTATATAAGTGGTTAGAATTCAATTTAAATGCGAATTATTCTTATAGAAAATTGAAATTTAACTGTTCGGAGTTGTCTAGCGTACAAGTGTACGCTAGAGTAGCGTGGATTTTTAAGCAAAGATTGTGAACTATGGAACCAAAAAATAGCTATACAAAAGAAGAATTAGTACTTTGTGGTCAAGGCGAGATGTTTGGCGAAGGTAACTGCCGTTTACCTAGCGACAATATGCTTATGATGGATCGTATTGTAGAGATCAACGATAATGGCGGCGAGCATGGCAAAGGTCTTATCATTGCTGAACTTGATATCAACCCTGATTTGTGGTTTTTCGACTGCCACTTTAAAGGTGATCCAGTAATGCCAGGTTGTTTAGGACTAGACGCTATGTGGCAATTAGTAGGTTTCTTCCTAGGTTGGTCCGGTGGACCAGGTCTCGGCCGCGCACTGGGTGTGGGTGAGGTAAAGTTCACAGGTCAAATTTTGCCTAACGCAAAGAAAGTGACATATCGATTGGATATGAAACGCGTTATTAAGCGTAAATTATTTATGGGTATGGCTGATGGCACCGTTGAAGTTGATGGACGCGTGATCTATGAAGCAAAAGATTTGAAAGTCGGTTTATTCCAAGATACCAGCGCTTTTTAAATTTTTGTTTATAAACAACAAAGCCCCATAGAAGGGGCTCTGTTGTCTCATGAATTCTATTTATTATGTTTTAAACATATTTCTATTATCTATGGCTTCTCGCCATCCACCAAGCCACTCAGAACGTGACTCTATTTGCTGGTATGGACATAAATCTTTAGACCGCCCCGATAATCCAGCTTTAAAACCTTGAGAATGTGCTCTTTCTAAACGGTCTCTTTTCTGTCTCTTCATAGGTAAAAATCCTCACCTTTCATATCTTCAATGATGCTGCTATCAAATTCGACAACAACATTTAACGAATAGCTAATAACGCCACAAATATCAAACTTATTCCATTTGTTAGTGCATCAACAACACGTAGTGTAATGACCTAATAAGTGTTAAAAATTTTTAATTCGATGTGTACCTTTCACACCTTTTATTATTGAATATTTTAAACTAGTGGCATATCAAACCTTATTTGATTACCTCTGAATACTGCTTTCAGCTTTTGCAAACTAAAGCCTTTACGTAAACTCAGTACTAAATAAATCATATTCCATCATTCGGTGCAATGTCATTAACCGCAATATTTATTGCTCAAGCCAAAAAAGGGATGAAAAATACAACATCACATAAAAAACCAGATAAAAGAGAGAGAAAAAGCAATACTGAAACATCGTTTATCCAATATAGTTCGTAAAAAAACATTCATATTTTTGTCATTTATATTGCACTTAAAAAGTATTTCAATAACAGTATTTTATAGTTTTGTATCGGCTATAACGATCTCATCTTGTTTAATAAAAACGTACAGACACTAATATTATCGCTACATCTGAGTACTCGACCTCATAACTGCCAGCGTCATGATATGGTACTAAAGGAAGACAAGAATAAACATAACAACTTGATATTTGAGTTGATTTTTTGATTTTTTTTAACCGCTGAAAAAGGCACTAATATTCTCTAGTGCCTTACTGCTTTATTTCATGAAACATGTCATCCTTGAAATACATTTCCAAATCGCTCAATAATTAGTCTAGCGTAATTTAGGCATTAGCACCATATAGAGAATTCAATTATCTTACCTCAACGTTAAGGTAACTTTAGACGACCAAAATCTATAGATTTAATGCGCTGATGTTTAGATTTCTCGAAAGTTTATACCATACTCCAAGTAAATTTTTTATAGTTAGCACATCTATATGTAAGTAATTATCACCTGAGCAAACGTCTCACACCATTCGTGTGTTTATTCGCTAGCTTCATGTCGCTATATCTACTTTATGCTGTAATTTGTCCTCAACCCTCAGTTCTTATGCACTTCTCTAACCGACTTCATTATGCTAACTTACAGTTTACTCAACCTGATAGTGTCTGATACATCTGCTATGGAGTGATGCTCAGCAATTGCTTGATTATTTTAAACCTCGATTTTGCTGCATAAATTGGTTTCTCATATTTTCACCTACTTAATTCGCACTATTGCCACCATTGCGCAAGTGGCTTAACTGGACTTCTAAACTTCTGATGCTTCGAACTTTCCATTCACGCTGTTCGCCATAATGCCGTGCGTACGTTTTATTAGCCAGCTTTATTAACAGCCTAAAATCAACTAATTAAATTCGTATATTCAAGGCATTTATGTGGAATTGAGTATGGAATTATATTTTTATTGGATCTTATCGTGAAACTTAGTCACTTTTCTTGGTTGGCATCCGGCGGTAATATTTCATTAATTTACTGGATAGGTCCCTTCGAGAGGGCGCTTAGTGACCTTCTACCTTATAATAAAAAAGCCGCGACCAAACGGTACAACGGCTTAACAATCAGAATTTAAACTTACCTATTTATTTTATAGTGCACTTTCTAATTCAGGTAGTACGTCAAACAAATCCGCTACCAAGCCGTAATCTGCAACTTGAAATACAGGCGCATCCGGATCTTTGTTGATAGCAACAATCACTTTGGAGTCCTTCATTCCTGCTAAATGCTGAATCGCCCCACTTATCCCAACGGCTATATATAAGTCAGGCGCTACAATTTTACCTGTTTGGCCTACTTGCATATCGTTCGGTACGAACCCTGCATCTACCGCAGCTCTTGAAGCACCTATGGCAGCACCTAATTTATCAGCAATACCATTTAGTAGCGCAAAATTTTCACCATTTTGCATACCACGGCCACCTGAAATAACAACTGGTGCAACATTTAATTCTGGACGTTCTGACTCTGTTTGCTCGACACTCACAAAGCTCGATAAGGTATTATCTAACGCCAAGGATAATGTTTCGACTTCACATGCATTTTGTTCAGATTGACTTTCAAAAGCACTTGCTCGGACCGTGATAACCTTTTTAGCCTCATTCGACTTAACCGTCGCAATAGCATTGCCGGCATAAATAGGTCGCTTAAATGTTTCGCTGTCGATAACATCTATGATTTCTGATATTTGCGACACATCCAATAGCGCCGCGACACGTGGCAGCGTGTTCTTACCAGTAGTAGACGCGCTCGCCAAAATATGAGTATAGCCACCAGCAATCTCTAAAATCAGATCAGCGGTATTCTCTGCTAATTGATATTCAAATAACACATTATCAACAACACGTACTTTTGTAACTCCAGCTATGTTGGCTGCTGATTGGACAACATCATCAACATTATAGCCTGCAACTAATACATCAACGCCTCCCGCCACTTTAAGGGCTGCATTAATAACCTTAGCGGTCTCGGCTTTAAGCTGACCATTTTCATGCTCTGCAATGACTAATACACTCATGAGATCACCTTTGCTTCATTTCTAAGTTTAGATACAAGTTCTTCCACACTGTCAACAATAACACCGGCTTGTCGTTTACTTGGCTCTTCAACTTTTAATAATTCGATTCGAGGTGTAAGGTTAACACCTAATGTGTCAGCTTCAATGACCTCTAACGGCTTGCGCTTTGCTTTCATGATATTTGGCAAAGAGGCATAACGCGGTTCATTAAGTCTAAGATCAGTTGTGACGACTGCTGGTAGTAACAATGATAAAGTTTGTAGGCCTCCGTCAACCTCTCTTGTAACAAGCGCCTTGCCACCATCAATGACCATTTTCGACGCAAATGTTCCTTGGCTACGTCGTGTTAACGCTGCCAGCATTTGTCCAGTTTGATTATTATCGGAATCAATTGACTGTTTGCCTAAAATAACTAATTCCGGTTGATGTTCGTCAACAAGTTTGGCGAGAAGCTTTGCCACATGGAGAGATTCTAATTTGGCGTCTGTTTGAATATGAATCGCTTTGTCTGCGCCAAGTGCCAGTGCTGTACGTAATTGCTCTTGGCATGCTTTATCACCTATTGAAACCGCAATAACCTCGGTCGCAGTCCCCGCTTCTTTTAACCTTATTGCTTCTTCTACCGCAATTTCACAGAATGGATTCATTGCCATTTTTACGTTAGTTAAATCAACATCAGTGTTATCTGGCTTGACTCTTGCCTTTACATTGTAATCAATCACGCGTTTGATTGGCACAAGTACTTTCATAGTTACTCCATCATCTGGTTATTCATACCGCTGACGCCAACGTCAACATATTTATTTTATAGATTCAGACTACTTCCTGTTGACGTAAACGTCAACCTAAAATAACCTTAGTTTAACTTTATACAAACTAAAGTCCTGCTTTAGTTAAAATACCGTCAAAGATAATGAGGTAATTATGGTTGAACGTGAAACCATGGAATTCGATGTAGTAGTTGTTGGCGCAGGTCCTGCGGGACTATCTTGTGCAATTAGGCTTGCACAACAAGCACAAGAAAAAGAGCAAGAACTCATGATCTGTGTCGTTGAAAAAGGATCAGAGGTAGGCGCACATATTTTATCTGGTGCTGTATTTGAAACAAAAGCTCTTGATGAATTACTTCCCGACTGGGAAAAAATGGGTGCACCAATCACCACAAAAGTCACTCAAGATGACATTTATCTATTTAAAGATGAGCAAAAAGCCTTATCCATTCCACACATAGCAGTTCCTAAAACATTTAAAAACCATGGGAATTATATTGTTTCTATGGGCAATGTATGTCGATGGTTAGCTGAACAAGCTGAAAACTTAGGCGTAGAAGTATTTCCTGGGTTTAGCGCACATTCGATTATTTGCGAAGATAACCAAATAAAAGGTATTATCACTGGTGATATGGGCGTTGACAACAACGGGCAACCTAAAGACAGTTACATGCCTGGCATGGAATTACGAGCTAAATACACAGTGTTTGCTGAAGGATGTCGCGGTCATTTAGGTAAACAACTTATTAAACAGTTCAAGCTTGACGAAAATACAAGTCCACAACATTATGGACTTGGGTTTAAAGAGATTTGGCAGGTTCCACCTGAACAACATAAGGAAGGTACTGTTGTCCATGGCACTGGCTGGCCACTTACAAGTGATACCCATGGTGGCTCATTTATGTACCATGCAGAAAACAATCAAGTTGTTGTTGGGCTCATTGTCGATTTAAACTACTCCAACCCTTATCTAAGCCCATTTGATGAATTTCAACGTATGAAGCACCACCCAGTATTTAAAAGCACGCTGCAAGGCGCTGAGCGGGTTTCTTATGGCGCGAGAGCAATCGCCAAGGGTGGTTTTCATTCATTGCCCAAAATGCATTTCCCTGGGGGATTACTCGTTGGGTGTGATGCCGGTACCTTAAATTTCGCGAAAATAAAAGGCAATCACACCGCAATGAAATCAGGTATGATTGCAGCAGATTCAATCATTGAAGCCCTTGCTTCAGAGTCACCGGCTTCTGATCTCAGTACCTTCACTGAAAAATTCAAATCGAGTTGGCTGTATGATGAGTTATATCAATCTCGGAATTTTGGCCCTGTGATGCACAAGTTCGGCAAAATTATTGGTGGTGCATATAACACGTTAGATCAAAACTTATTTTCTGGGGCATTGCCCTTTACGTTCAAAGATAATCTCGCTGATCACGATACTTTAGAGTCAGCACGAGATTCAATAAAAATTGACTATCCAAAACCCGACGGCACACTCAGTTTTGATAAGCTTTCCTCTGTGTTTCTATCCAATACGAACCATGAAGAGTCACAACCATGTCACTTACAATTACACGATCCAGTTATCCCGATTAAGGTCAACTTAGCGCAATTTGACGAGCCGGCACAGCGTTATTGTCCTGCTGGGGTATACGAGATAACCGAAAACGATAGCAATGAGCCTCAATTTGTTATTAATGCTCAAAACTGTGTACATTGCAAAACATGCGATATTAAAGACCCGAGTCAAAATATTACATGGGTGACGCCCGAAGGTGCGGGTGGCCCAAATTACCCAAATATGTAAACCCATCCTCAAAATACCAAACTGCGGGGCCTCACGGCCCTTTTTTATGCTCATATGAATTGACGCAAAAATTCAAATTTTGCATATACTTAAATAATAATTTAAGTCTCAGGGGCATAAAATGGACAGTAAATCAGAAGTGGTTTTTCGGTTTTTGGCAGAACCTACCGACGTTAATTTCGGCGGGAAAGTACATGGTGGCATTGTAATGAAATGGATCGATCAGGCAGGCTATGCGTGTGCGGCTGGTTGGAGCGGCAGTTATTCAGTGACTGTGTCGGTCGCGGGTGTACGCTTTAAGCGCCCTATTTTAGTAGGCCAAATTGTAGAAGTCTCAGCAAAAATTGCCCATACAGGCAAAACGAGTATGCAAATATTTGTACGAGTAAGGTGTGGTGACCCCCAGAAGCAAGTATTAACCGAAAGTAACCACTGTATTATTAGTTTCATTGCAATGGATCAAGCTGGCTACCCTATTCCCGTCCCTCTGTTTGAACCTTCCACAGAAGACGAAAAAAAGCTAGAGCTTTATGCGATAAAAATGAAAGAAATCGCGATCGAAACAGAGTCTTTGCTACATCGCACGATAGAAGACGAGTAACCTTCTTATCTATACCTTATAACCGTGCCAATCTTGTGCGGTTATTTAGTTGACCTCAGGTTTGGATAAGGGTTTTGGAATAGGAAATGTTTTGTAAACAAACTTACGTACAATCTAATGATGATATTTTGTTCAATATCAAGGCGCTTTTATGCAGTAATAGCTGCCTATTACAAATGAAAGCAACGCCGAGAGTCAGAAAAATAAGCTTTATTGGGCAAATTCGCTTATCCAGAGCTGAGGTTAGTTACTAGCAACTCTTATTGGGTTAACCATCGGTATACTTCTGCGCAATTTCGTAAAATTCGGTTTCTATTTCAAAGAAGGCGTCAATCATGTCAGGATCAAAATGAGACCCTCGACCCTCTGCAATTATCTTCATTGCTTGTTCATGGGTCATCGCATCTTTATACACCCGTTTACTAATCAGTGCGTCGTAAACGTCAGCAATGGCCATTAACCTCGCGCTCAAAGGGATTGCTTCCCCCTTTAATCCATCAGGGTAACCGCTTCCATCCCACTTTTCATGATGATAATGCGCAATCTCTTTCGCTACTTTCAAAAACGTATCGTCTGCCCCCATTTCCGACTCAGCATTTTCAATGGCCTTAAACCCAAAGTCGGTGTGTTGTTTCATCACCTCAAATTCATCAAAATCTAATTTTCCGGGTTTTAATAATATATTATCAGGGATCCCAACTTTACCAATGTCATGTAACGGCGCAGATTTATAGAAAATATTGATGAGCTTAACGGTTAACTGGTCTTTATATTTATCCTTTTTATGCAGTTTATCAGCAAGTAACTTTACGTATAACTGCGTGCGACGAATATGATTACCAGTTTCCTGATCACGGGTCTCTGCCAAACTCGCCATCGCAGTGATAGTCGCATCTTGAAGCTTAGACATTTCTTCTGTTCTTTTTATTATCTCTTTTTCTAAAAAGGTGTTTTGATCTTTCAAAAAATCTCGAGTCCGCTTATTTTGTATGTGCGTCCGAACCCGTGCTTTTACAATGGGTGGACTGATTGGCTTGTTGATATAATCACACGCGCCTAATTCAAACCCTTTTTCCTCATCTTCAACACTGTCTTTGCCCGTTAAAAATATAACGGGCAAATCTTGTAAAGCATCTTGAGATTTTATATGTGTAATTACTTGATAGCCATCCATATTTGGCATAACAACATCTAATAAAACAATATCTATTTTTTGTGAAGTAAGTAGCTGTAACGCTTGTTCTCCACTTTTAGCAACTACAACCCTGTAGTCTTCTTTCAGAAGTTGCGACATTACTGCTAAATTTTCCTTCGCGTCATCCACAACCAGTACAGTGTACTTATCTGACATTACTGAGCCTGCTTTGTTTACATATTATTAGCCAATATCATCATATTAGGTCTATTCTTGTGATCGTGCCAAAAAGTTAGGTTATTTTCTATGATCAGTGTACGTACTTTATTTATATCTATATTTTCAGTGATGTTTAGTATCAGTGTCGCAATTCAATATATTGCATATTACATGCAGGAAAAGGAAACATTAGAGCAACATGATAGCAAACAACTATTAGCGCTAAGTGAGCTTACACAAGAACTAAAACAAAGCTCTGATCAGCTAACTAACTTCGCTCGAACTTACGCTTTAACAGGAAACACACGTTGGTATGAGCTATTCCAGTATGTCCTCAATGTTCGAGAAGGTAAAGCGCCTCTACCAAATGAATTAAGCTTAAGTTATTGGGATGCTTTGGCATCCCCTTATGCCTCCCCTCCGGATATCTCAAGTAGCTTTAATGGCCCATCAATTATAGAACGTTTTGAGATAGTTGGAATTGATGATTATGAACTCAGCCAAATGAAACAAGCCTTAGCGACATCTGATGCGCTTGTCAGTATGGAGCGTCACGCATTTTATTTAGTTGCAGGGATGCAACAAGACATATTCGGAAATTGGACCGTTCAAGGTGAGCCCAACTTGCCAGCGGCACAACGCCTACTTTTTAGTGATGAGTACTTTATCGAAAAAGCTAAAATTATGGCTGCCATAGACGATGCTCATTGGCATATGGCAAGCAAACTAAAAACCCGAATTATCAATAACGCGAATGATTTAATATGGGCGCATAAACTACAAAAGATAATGAGTATAATTTTAATAGTCAGTATTGCATTATCGTTCTATTTACTTTGGAAAATGTATATCAACCCTGTTTCTAAGATGCAAAAGAAGGTCGTCTCCCATGTTGAAGAAGACGACTATGATTTTAGGCTTGATACTCAAACACAGGGGGAACTCGCAAACTTTTCACGCGCAATGAACACGTTACTTCACAACATTTCTAAACAACTGCAATTTAATACCATTATGAAAGACTTCGGACTTGCGCTAAGAGGAAAAAACTCCGCCAAAGAGTTAGGCGAAGAGCTTATGCAGTTTCTTGGCCGTAGGCTATCCGTTCCTCTGCTTGGACTTTATGTCTTCAACGATGCCAAGCTATTTCGCGTCGCAGGTACTGGCTACTGTAAAAAATCCCCTACTTATTATGATAACTATGATTCAATTCATTTTCATGTACTCAGTAGCAAACAAACTTATTCTATGTCGTTGCAAGAGTCTCAATATGCTATCGAGCTCAATGGAGAGAGTTTATACCTGTCTGAACTCTATTACTTCCCTCTGATGGTCAGCAATGAGTGTGTGGGGTTACTTGAATTAGGTAGTCTAAAGCCAGTTTCAGAAAAAGATTTTGAATGGGTTGAATCCGTTATTCAAGATTTGGCCATTAGTTTGCAACTCACTCAGAATATTGAATTACAACGCAGTACAGAGAAAAAAGTGCTAGAACAACTTGAACTTAATCGGCAGATCATCGATGCAATTCCAAACCCCATGTATTATCGCAATCGTGATGGCGAGTATTTGGGTGTAAATTCAATTTTTCATGAATTCATAGGTACGTTTGACGCTGATGTAATTGGCGCTGTTCCCAGTGAGATTTTTAGCAAGAATATTGCACAACAGTTTGTCGAATCTGAGCAAGCTCTTTTAAATGAACCTGGCAGCCATAACTATGAGTTAACTTTAATTAATATCGAAGGGCAACCTAGAGATGTGGTGATTTACGAGGCTACCTTTTGTAATGCTGATGGTGAAGTAGCGGGCATTGTCGGCTTAATCTTAGATGTGACCGAACGTAAAGAAATGGAACAACAATTAATTGTTGCAAAAGAACAAGCCGACCAAATGAGTACAGCTAAAGGCGAGTTTCTTGCCAATATGAGCCATGAAATCCGAACTCCAATGAATGCAATTATTGGAATGAGTCATTTGGCACTTAAAACCGACCTTAACACGCAACAACTCGGATATGTCACAAAAATAGATCAAGCCGCGAAAAACCTGTTAGGGATCATTAACGATATTCTCGATTTTTCTAAAATTGAGTCGGGTAAAATGACTGTTGAGTCGGTTAGCTTTCTACTTGATGAAGTAACAGACAACGTAGTGACAGTTAATGCTGTCAAAGCACAAGATAAAAACCTAGAGCTATTGCTTGATGTCGCCCCTGATATACCAATAAGCTTAATAGGAGACCCTTTGCGATTAGGGCAAGTCTTAATAAATTTGTGTGGCAACGCCATTAAATTTACTGAAACAGGCGAAATCGTTATCGCAATTACAGTTGCGAAACAGAGCAACGATAATGTTGTACTGAGGTTTAGCGTTAAAGACAGCGGCATAGGTTTATCTCAAGCACAACAAGAAAAGCTATTCAGTGCGTTCTCTCAAGCAGATGGTTCAATTACCCGTAAGTATGGCGGTACTGGTCTCGGTTTAAGTATTTCTAAAAATCTCGTTGAGCTTATGGGCGGGGAAATTGGGGTAATCAGTGAAGTCGACAAAGGCTCGGAGTTTTTCTTTACTGTGCAATGCGGCCTCCAAGAAGCGAAAGTCAGAAATTTTGTTTGTCCTGAAGCTAATCTCAAAGATAAAAAAGCTTTGGTAGTAGATGATAATGACAGCGCGCGGGCTATATTATACAACCTGTTAAAAGCTATGGGTCTGACGGTCAATAGCGTAAGCAGTGGAAGAGAAGCGGTGAGTGAGTTAGAAGTCGCTAAGTATGACTTAGTCTTTATGGATTGGAATATGCCCGGCATGAACGGAATAGATACCATAAAACATATACGTAATATGGCGATTGCAGAGCAGCCAGTGATCATTCTAGTGACCGCCTATGGAAAAGAAGTGGGCATGAATAAAGAAGTATCCACCCTGCTGGATGGGTTGATTATTAAACCTGTTAACGCTTCCATACTACTAGACACAATAATGGAATGTTACGGCTTACAGCGACCATCAGAGCATCATGTTAGCCCAGTATCTGAAATAGAAAATGTCGGTTTTTCAGGTCAACGTATTTTATTAGTTGAAGATAACATCACAAATCAAGACGTTGCATACGAAATGCTGCAATCCGTCAATTTACATATAACGATTGCCAATAATGGCCTCGAAGCCCTGAATATGGTACAAGAGCAACCGTTCAATTTGGTGTTAATGGATATGCAAATGCCAGTTATGGATGGGCTCACTGCAACGCAAGAAATTCGTAAAACCAAGCCACTTGATACATTGCCCATAATCGCAATGACAGCAAATGCAATGCAAGAAGACATACATAAATGTACCCAAGCAGGTATGAATGCTCATATTGCAAAGCCGATAAACTTTGATACGATGTTAGCAACTATCCACGCTTGTCTAGAACCCACACAAATACCACAAAATATAGCCCCAACTGGTACTATTGATAACGTTGAAATAGAGACACAAAAGATAGAAGTAGAATCGTTTACATTGGATGGAATTGCCTATGCGGAAGGTATTAAACGTATTGGTGGAAACGAAAAAGCCTATTGGTCAATTTTAACTAAATTTATTAAAAACCAAATAGAAGAAATGATTAATTTAGAGCAAGCACTCATAATTGGTGATACAGAGCACGCATCTCGGATTGCACATTCGTTAAAAGGATCTGCAGCCAATTTATGTGCGACTCGACTCGCTGATATTGGAGGGCTATTTGAATCAACAATCGACAGTGGTGGTAGCGTAAATATGAATGATATTCACGACATTATTGCCTATTTAAAAGAAATATCTATACGCTTAACTAAACGCCCTAATTATGAGGCAAAAAAACAAGAGCATGAACCAACCGATAAACTTAATAAACCCCTAATAATCCAACGTTTAAAGTTGCTTACTGACCTGATAGACTCTAACGATGTCGAAGCGATTGAGACCGTTAATGAACTAAATGGCCTTCAGTTTATGTCTAGCGATGACTCTTGTGAGCTTGAAGAGTTAATTAACGACTTTGAGTTTGTCCAAGCTAAAGCGTTAGTTATTAAGATAACAGATAGGTTCAACGCAAATTAATAGGTTAATTTCAAATTTTTACCGTCAGTGTTTATTAATTTAGGAATATGCGCACTGTAACGCATTGCGTGCTAACGAG
>NZ_JAGJEF010000005.1:0-127863 GCF_018100875.1 Pseudoalteromonas sp. MMG012 | reverse complement strand
ATTATGTGCTAGTGCACTGATACTTATACCAAGTGTTGGTAGAGCCAACATAAGCGCTGATAATTTCATACTATACCTTTTTAAATGTTGTGTGTTTAAACCTCAATATAGAGGTTTATATTTTTTTGCATTTAAATTACAAAGTACACAATATATTTTACATAACTTTAACACATAAAAACCTTCCTATTTCCTACTATAGGTTCATTAATATAAAAATAAGGCTAAGCATCAATGAATTAACTTATTTTCGCTTATTAACAAAAAGTAACAATAGGCATCACATTTAAATAACGAGAAAATATCAGGGAGTTCGCTTGATTTAACACGCAGAATAAATACATTTTATTTGTCGTTTTGAAAAAGTATAACCTCACAGGTAGCGGCTAATTTATCGCACTATTTACAACCTTTATCTCTCGCAAATCTTTGTTTTTACAGTGTAATGGATCTGCAGATAACACGACATAGTTAGCATGCTGACCTTCCGCGAGACACCCCGCTTGATTACTAATTTTCAAATGGACTGCTGCTGAAATAGAAATGCTTTTTAACGATTGTAACCGTGTAAAACATTGTTCGGCTCCCAAGACTCGCTCTTTTGTCATATAGCAATGAGGTGCGTACTCCATTTCCCGTGATATTGCTTGCTGAGCACTGCGTAAAGGCGACAACGGTAACAAGGGGAATCCTGATTGTAAGCAAACATTCATCCCTTGCTTAATTAAAGTCTGACAAGGCTGTAAAGTACTTTGCCCGTGGTAGCTCTGTACCCACTCAAAACCTAAATAACCCACTTCTCCTATATTCAACGCAATTGAGTTCCCTATAACGGCCTTATAACTATCAATATCTGGTAAATCCAAACACGTATTCGATTGCTCATTCATCCATTTAGATGTTGCATTGACCACATGAATTTCGGTCTGTTTTTGTAAATAAGTATCCAGTAAATCCAATGCCACAGGATGACTATCTACTACGCCTAAATGTGTAACACCTTGGCCTTTAGCATGACTAAGTAATTGATCTGTAAAATTAAACAAATGTGTACAGTATTGTTTTAACTGATGTTCTGGAAGAACTTCCAACAACCATAAAAGTTGTTCATCTACCAGCCCCCCCTGCCCTTCAACCATACGATAGAAATCTAGTTTCGTTATTGTATAGTGTTGGCGCACTAGGTACTTGTGTACCTTTTCTAACACAGCGTAATTAACAAAAGCAAACGGCTTAGCTGCGTCAAAAATGACGAGCGGCTTATGAGTGTTCACTTTTGTTAGCATTCTAAAAATATCTCGATAGGTTTTTACTTCGTCGTTAAGTAATAATTGACTATAAAGCCCATACCCCAATAACCAGTCATCCTTTGGGATACCTTTTTCCAAATACATAACTGACCGTACGATATATGACAGGTCATACTGTGACATAAACTGTGATTTTTGACAGCCGAAGCCAAATGGTCCAAAGTGAAACCATTGCTGTAAAATTGATGACGTAATTAAATGACAATGTGGCTCTATAAATCCGGGCATCACAACTTCTTCTTCGCGTAAGCAATAAAAAGTCGCAATAAATCCCGATTGATATACCCTATGCTTCACTTCTTCCAGTGAGCCTAGTGCCCATATTTTTCCATTATAAATCGCCATAGCTTCATAAAAATGTGCTTGGTTATCAAAGCTGCTATAAATTCTGCCACTATGAATAATATGAACGCACGCGCTGCTATCGAATGACTTATCATCTTCAATTACCCTTTGATTACCCACTAATTGACGTGTTTGTTGTGCATATTCAGCGAGTTTATCTAATAACCCATCAAAGAATACATGATCTAATGAAAAGGTCTGCTGCTTAAAATTTATGTCATTCATAGCATGGTCTCCAACCTAACTATACTCAGTTTAGTTAAGCCATGGAGCAAAGCTATTACACAGTATTACAGCACAGTGAAACAAAGAAGTATGGTGGGCAGGTGAGGTAAGCTGGTTCCATTTCGTTAGGCTTTCATGAAGTAATTACAATGGATATTGAGTTATTACAATAATTGACTCAATACCCACACCTATATTAGTAAAGCAACTATTTAATTGGTAATTTTACATCTGCAAACAATGCATCAACATCATCTTGATTGCGTAACAAACTGGCTCTTTCAACAACATCTTTTGTCAAATGAGGTGCAAAGCGCTCTATAAAATCATACATATAACCACGCAAGAAACTGCCTTTCCTAAAGCCTATTTTTGTAGTGCTCGCTTCAAATAAATGACTTGCATCAATACAGACTAAATCTTGATCGGCTTCCACATCAATCGCCATCGATGCAACAACCCCAACGCCCAGCCCTAAGCGAACATAGGTTTTTATTACATCAGCATCTGTCGCGGTAAATACAATATGTGGTTCTAAACCATGCGCATTAAACGCCTTATCTAACTCAGAACGACCAGTAAAACCAAATACGTAGGTAATTAAAGGATATTGTGCAACATCCTGTACCGTTAAATTAGTCGCTTTTTGCGCCAACGGATGATCTTTCGCAACAACAATACTGCGATTCCAGTGATAGCATGGAAGCATAACCAAATCTGAGTATAAGTGTAGCGCCTCTGTTGCAATTGCAAAATCAGCATCTCCTCGCGCTGCAGCATCTGATATTTGCTGGGGCGTACCTTGGTGCATATGTAACGAAACTGCCGGATACTTTTTCATAAACCCTTGAATCACATTGGGTAATGCATATCTTGCTTGGGTGTGTGTTGTTGCAATATTAAGTTTACCTTGATCAGGCAAAGTGTGTTCATTTGCTACCGCTTTTATCCCTTCTACTTTTGATAAAATCTCACGTGCAATATTTATGACCTCAGTACCAGCACTGGTTACGTGCGTCAAATGTTTACCACTACGGCCAAAAATCTGCACGCCAAGTTCATCTTCTAGCATTCTTACCTGCTTAGAAATACCCGGTTGAGATGTATAAAGGCTCTCGGCTGTTGCAGAGACATTTAAATTGTGATTTAGCACTTCTACAATGTATTTAAGTTGTTGTAATTTCATAGCTTGATTTGTTCTTATTAATTATAAATCGGCACTGACATTCCGTGACATTAATCAGAGTAATATCATCAGTATCGTTTAGGCTAGCATATTTAAGTTGAACGAGATAGCAATTGCCCATTTTGTTTGTTTATCAGCCAAAACTGAATCATGGTCTATAATGAAAAATAATGAATTAGAAAAGTTTTTTCACACTTATGAATGTAATACTGTTCAGAATGCAATTAATTGATGTAATATAAAAAATCATCTTCTTGAGTCGTGGTCAAAGAGAATTCGTTATGTTTGTTTCTATAATTATTATGTTGATTGTTGCACTGATAGTCATTGCCGTGTGGGTGAGTGCGATTCAACAGCACAAGGAGAAACAAGAAGCTGAACGTCGTAAAGAATTAACTAAGCAAAAAAAAGTTATTGAAGAATCAGAAGACGTTTTAGCGAACAGCTCCAATATCCCTATGTCTGAAATGCTAACGCGAGTTTTGCAACGCAGAATTCATGATGCATTAGCAACCATGGTAGAGCTTTCACCTACCTCCAGAGAATTAAAAAACCGTTTGCACGAAGCCAAAGAGCGAGTCAATAAGCCTGTTGAGTCTGAAGGCAAGAGTGATGCATTATCTTTACCTGATAATGACAAGCAGCTTATCGCTTTAGTTCAAGGCATTAAAAAACTCAGAAACGTGCTTCGTTCTGAACACTCTAAGGGCAAAGTTGATACGCAACAATTTGTTGCAGAAGACCGCCGTCTTGAAAAACTGCAATTAAAAATAAACGTTGAGAGCCAAATAAAGCGTGGTGTTTCAGCGCGTACCGCAAATATGGTCGGGTCCGCGAGGCAATATTTTGAAAAAGCCTATGCGACTATCTGTGCGGTAACATACAGCGATGACTATGTAACAGAAAAGAAAAATTTACTTGAATCGTACTTAAATGAAATAAGTACTGAGTTAAAAGCTTCAAATGCCTCTGCAGTTAAGAAAAAGAATGAGCAAGAGCAAGATGATTTAGATATTTTGTTCGCGCCGAAGAAAAAGTGGTAAGCCACTTTTTCTTCGCTTGTACTTTCTAACTAAATGCAAATTTCATTACAAATAATGCACTGAGTATCCATACACTTACCGACACTTCATGGCTTTTTTTGCACAACACTTTAACCACTGTGTAAGCAATAAAGCCAAGTGCAATGCCATGGGCAATAGAAAAAGTAAGTGGTGTCATTAATAACACCACACTGACGGGGATCGCGTCACTCATGTCATCCCAATTCACAAACTTTAAATTTTGTAACATTAATACCGCAACATATAAAATAGCCCCAGCTGTCGCATATGCAGGCACCATTTGCGCCAAGGGCGCAAAAAAGACCATCAACAAGAAACATACCCCAACTACCACCGCAGTCAGGCCTGTTTTTCCACCCACAGAAACCCCTGATACGGATTCTATATATGATGTCGTTGTTGAAGTGCCTAACATCGACCCCGCGATGGTTGCCGTACTATCTGCTGACAAAGCACGACCTAAACGAGGCATCTTGCCATGCTCATCGGCTAATCCTGCTTTCTGTGTGACCGCGACTAAAGTACCTGAAGTATCAAACAAATCGACGAACAAAAATGCAAATACAACACTCAACATCGACAATTCTAATGCTGACGTAATATCTAATTGCAGCATTGTGGGCATTACACTCGGAGGCGCAGACACAATACCGTGATACTCAACTAAGCCAAGTCCCCACGCACAGGCGGTTACGAGAAAGATACTTAATAACACGCCACTTTTAATGTCTCGAAACATTAATGCTGCAATAATAAAGAAACTTAAAATTGCCAATAAAGGTCCAGCTGACGTAATATCACCAAGTTGTACTAGGGTTGCAGGGCTTGCCACAATAATACCGGCATTTTTTAATGCAATAAGTGCCAAAAATGCCCCAATACCAGTCGCAATAGCTTGCTTTAGAACCAACGGAATTGCTTGGATCACCCACTCTCTCACTTTAAAAAGACTAAGTAATAGAAATAAGCAGCCAGACAAAAATACGGCACCGAGGGCCGATTGCCATGCGTGCCCCATACCCAACACCACGCCATAAGTAAAAAATGCGTTCAACCCCATCCCTGGGGCTAGCGCTAACGGATAGTTTGCCCAAAACCCCATTATGAAACACCCAATCGCCGCAGCAATGCAAGTCGCCACAAACGCGGCCCCCATATCAATCCCTGCTTCAGAGAGCATTGCTGGGTTTACAAATACAATATAAACCATAGTAACAAATGTAGTTAACCCGGCGATCACTTCGGTTTTGACCGTCGTCCCTTGATGGGAAAGTGCAAATAAACGTTCCAGCATAATGTAAGGTATATAAATTAGAAACAAGTGCTTGGATTTTAACATAAAGCACTGACTTAATCGGACAAAAACGTTAGAATTCAGCTACACTAAATAGTGCATAAATAAACACGGTTGTAATATGGAAAAATCTCAGTTAGACAATGCAGCAAGTCATGATCTTGAACAGCAATTATTGAACGTACTTGAATTTGTCACAGCACCAATAAATAGTGAAGCTCGTCTACCTGAAGCAACTGACACAGCACAAGCTTATAAAAAAGGCTTATACTACCTCAAAGAACAGTCATACCCGTTAGCTGCTAAATGGATACGTCTTGCCGCGATGTCTGGTGACACCAAAGCACAATTTTATCTTGGTCTACTGTTTATTAAAGGACAAGGTGTTCCACAAAGTGCATTCCACGGTATGGCATGGTTGGTATTAGCCCAAAGCCAAGGGGTTACCGCCGCGCAAGAAATGATTGAACAAATAAAACCCCATCTAACAACCAAACGAATTAAAGATGCACAATGCTATGCCGCAACATTATATGAGCAAATCCACCAGCTGCAGTTTTTAAGCCCTGAACCGCAAAAGTAAATCGTCTCCTGTTTGATAGTATAAAACGCTGATAGTTACCACATTAAAGAGTGCGTATTGATCGTACTCTCACTATTCTGTTAGTGCTTTTACAAATAGCATTACCTTTGCGCTTCTGTGGCCACATTCTCATGTTCAACTTATACCCAAAAAGACACAACTCACGTATATGTCCACTATAAAAAAGTACTTATTTAAAAGATGAGTACTTTATGAGCTCCCGCACATTTTTTAAACAAAATAATTAAAATTCTTCTTGCCTTAAAACACTGTATAAACTACTGTATATAAATACTGTATATAACACCAGTGAGTAAATATGTTAAACACCAATGCCTATCCACTCGTTTTGCGTAGTAAAGTGCACCAACAGACACGCTTAAAGATGGTTCACACTCGTGATGATATCAGTGCGAATTTAGAGTTATTGAATATTATTCATTTGTGTAACCAAAAGCATGGTTGGACATTGTTAATAGCGCCTGAGCATATTCCTAATAAATCTATGCTTGAGCGATGCTCAATAGACTCAAGTAAATTGCTCGTTATTAAACAAAAACATATTTCAAACTTACAGTATGTACTAAATGAAGCACTCAATAATGGTAACTTTGCAGCTGTGATCACATGGACCAATGTAACCACCGCAGATCAGTTACAAAACATGAACTTAAATTTGTCTGGTACAGAATTATTTTGTTTTTCGAAAATACCAAGCCAAGATACGTGTACAATAGACGCTATGATTTCTTAAGTAACCGCTAATATGTGCTATTGCTCCGACCTACAACCTTACGATAAATGTTGTAAACCCTTCATTGAGGGCAGTAATAGCCCTTCATCAGCAGAGCAGCTAATGCGCTCTAGATACTCAGCATATTGTGTAAAGGATGCAAATTACATTCTTAATACGTATGCATCTTCTCAACAGAAGATGCATAACACGACTGACATATTACAATTCGCTAATGAAGTCAGCTTTATTAAGCTTGACGTTACTAAGACGTCCGACAATGATTTATATAGCTACGTAAAATTTAAGGCACACTACTTAGTTGAAGATAAACATTGTCAGCTCCATGAAAACTCGAGATTTGTTCAAGAGTGTGGGCTTTGGAAGTACTTAGACGGCGAGTTATTTGACCCGCCAGAAATTAAAATAGGCCGAAACGATCTATGCCCCTGCGGAAGTAGTAAAAAATTTAAGAAGTGCCACGGGTAGTCTAGTCGTACTAAAAATAATGGCATTATGCGCTTTGCATTAGCGCATTTTGCATTTCTTGACTATTAAGTTGATCGTACATTGCCGCTGCATCCATTTTTGGTTTATCGATCGCCGCACCACCATGTATTTCTGACTCAAGTCTATGCCTAACAGCTAACTCACAATTATCAACAACCATTAACGGGATATGTTTGTAATCATCACGAATAGCCAGAGGTTCAGGGTCAAGGCAATTAGCTAAGCGCAGACTTGCCATACTGCTTCGAGACAAAGATTCGGCGTTATTTTTTCCTATGAGCATATCAAACTGTGCTGGCGCTAAGCTTTGTTTTGGGCCAACTTGAAACTCTTTTTTAAGCGCATCTTCGCTTAAGTCTGATTCTACTGTTTCATCTTCTGGTAGGTGAAACTGACTAAAATCAAGTGCATCTTGAGACAGCATAGCTAATAACATCGAAAAGTCAGCACGGCGTTGTTCATTAACGCTAACAGAGAGTGCTCCGCCAAGTTGATCTTCTCTGGTTAAAATACTGCCTATTTGCATAGAGTTTCACCGATTGTGTCTAAATATAATTATTTATCGGCATTTTTTACATTTTCTTTAGTGGTTTTCTTTACTTAATTAAAAACTTTGATATTATCAGCGCCGTTGTTTAGGAGGGGTTCCCGAGCGGCCAAAGGGATCAGACTGTAAATCTGACGGCACTGCCTTCGCTGGTTCGAATCCAGCCCCCTCCACCAAATTGTTTTTGATAGCTCCATAAGATGGAGGGGTTCCCGAGCGGCCAAAGGGATCAGACTGTAAATCTGACGGCACTGCCTTCGCTGGTTCGAATCCAGCCCCCTCCACCATCTTATTTATTTTCTCAAAACTCCGTTATTCTTCTTTTATTGTGCTTTGGAAATAAACAAACTTCTGCCACTTACCCGAAACCATCTTACATGCTCTTGATAATCACTACAGTAACGTGAAACAATTTGCCAAAATGCATGATTATGTGCCAATACATGACAATGCGCTAATTCATGAATAATGACATACTCTATAGCGGCTTTATGAGCGCCTACTAACAATGTATTAAATGTCAGTGCTTTATTACTGGAACAACTTCCCCAACGGCTTTTGTACTCTCTAAACTTCACCGACGCTATACAAACTCCCATATTTTTAGTCAACGCTGGTAACACGGACATGACATACCGCTCTAGCTCACTTTGTAAGAGTAACAACAACGCCTTTCTGCACTCTGCCGTATTGCTTGGCTGCGTGACACACACATTCACAGTCTGTTTATTATGAATAACTTCACTTTCACCCGTAGAGTGAAAGTGGCACTCGTAAACCTCTCCAAAAATACGAACTTTAGAAGACACCCAAGGCACTTGTAATTGAGGCAGAGTCTGTAGTTTTTTCTGCTGTGCCAATACCCAGCTCTGTTTGCTTAGCAGCCAGCTATGTAATTGATGCGTAGAAACACCCATTGGCGTATATACGACGACACCTGCCTCTGTAACTTTTATAGCAATACTGCGCCGACGGTTGCTTTGTTTTAATTGGTATTCAAACATAACGATAAAATTATTTACTTTTCTCCATTCTACCTTGCAAATTAACTGCTAACCTATAAGTAAATGATGAAAAAGATCAGATAGCTATGAATTCAAAACCGTGTTGCCAGTATCAATCACCTGATGGACAAATATGTCAGGAAATTGATATGGGTTCAGGGTTCTGTTTTTGGCATGATGCAAAATTCGACAAAAGTGGACTAGAGCTCACTCAAAAGCTTGAACGGTACGCAAAACGCGGTGGTCTACTACAAGGATTGGAACTAAAGCGTGCAAATCTCGAAGGGCTTAATTTAGTAAAGTTTGGTGATCACAATGGATATGATCTTTCTTATGGTAATTTCTACCGAGCTAATTTACGCGGTGCGCATTTATTTAACAATACGATTGAGCATGCTTCTTTAATGAAAGCAGATTTACGTGAAGCCAATCTACATTGCTGTAAACTAGAAAATACAAATTTGTTAGGTGTTAAATTAGATAATACCCGTATTGATAACCTACATCTAGGTGACAAACTTATGCAGGAAGTACGGGCACATCAAGCAATCAAAGAAAAAGCGCCAGATGATGCCATTGACTTGTTCCAACAATCCGAGGAAATTTATCGGTTGTTAAGAAAAGCTGCAGAGCAACAAGGATTATTTGAAATGGCCGGTAAGTATACGTATAACGAACTGCGTATGCGACATCAACAATATCCTAAAAACTCCAAGAAACGCTGGATATCTAGCGCCATAAATTTACTCTGTGGATATGGTGAAAAGCCTGAAAATGTAATTCGTTTTAGCTTAATTATGATCGCCGTTTGCGCCGTTTTATACTTTATTACAGGTATTAGCTACCAAGACCAGGTCATACAATTGAGCAGTAGCAATACATTCGTAGAAAACCTCAGTGCATTACTCAATAGCTTCTACTTCAGTGTTGTTACATTTACAACGCTCGGTTACGGAGATATTACCCCGGTTGGTATATCTCGACTCATTGCCAGCATTGAGGCTTTTACTGGCAGTTTCTCTCTGGCCCTGTTCGTGGTAGTTTTCGTTAAACGTATGACCCGATAGCATATATGTTTAACTGATTTCCTCTTTTAATTTCATCAAAAAGTCCTCCATGAAAGCGGTGCGTTTGGCTGCTTCACTCTTTGCTGCATCGGTGTGCATTTGCGCCGCGATATGCAATAGCTTAATAAAGAAATGATCTAATGTGTACTTCTTATCATCAGCCTCTCGATATGCACACATTGGATCTTCTGGATGATATAAATGTCGTGCAATCGCTCCCCCAACCTTCATACAGCGACTCACACCAATTGCGCCTAATGCATCCATCCGGTCTGCATCTTGAACAATTTTTGCTTCTAATGTCATTGGAGTTACATTCGCACTGAAGCTATGCGCCACAATCGCATGATGTATCGCAGCTAATTTAGTATCATCATATCCCTGTGATTGCAGAAAAACGACCGCTTTATCGGCTGCCATGTGTGATGCTTTTGCTCTATCGGGGTGATTTTTTGCCACGGCTACGCAGTCGTGTAACCACGCTGCAGGAAGCACAATACTCAGATCTGCATTTTCTACTTCGGTAAGTTGCTTTGCGACTTTAACCACGCGTTCAATATGCGTTATATCGTGCGCAGTATCAGCAAACGTACCCCCTAGCATAAATTCGCGACATGCCGCTTCTATATTTTGCATAAAAATCTCTTAAAAAATGAATGAAACTGACCTAAAACCCATTAATCACGGTGTTTTCATTGTATGTTGACACGGGCTTAACTAAAATGGCAAGTACTCAATTTAGTTAGGAATTTGTATGTCTAGTGTGGTCTATTTGCAACCCGGTAGAGAAAAGTCACTTAAACGTAAACACCCTTGGATATTTTCCAAGGCAATAAAAAAAATAAAAGGCAAGCCTGCGCTGGGTGACACTGTAACGGTATATAGTCATGACGGAAAGTTCCTTGCTACAGCAGCATATAGCCCTGAGTCACAGATCAGAGCCCGCGTGTGGACTTTTGATGAACATGAACAAATTGACACCCAGTTTTTCATTAAGAAGCTTGAACGTGCACTTAATGCTCGTCAACATGTGATTAATGAAGGAGGCCTAACGGGATTTAGACTTAGTGCTGCAGAATCTGATGGTCTTCCCGGTATTACTATTGATAAGTTTGACGACTATTTAGTCTGTCAGCTACTCAGTGCCGGTGCTGAACGCCACAAAGGCGACTTACTCATGGCGCTTCGTCATGTCTTTCCTGAGTGCAAGATATATGAACGCTCTGATGTAGAGGTTCGTACCAAAGAAGGCTTAGATAAAACTTCAGGCGCACTGTGGGGTGATGCGCCAACTCATCCAATACTCATTAAAGAAAATGGCTTAAAATTAGAAGTTGATATTATTAACGGCCACAAAACTGGCTTTTATCTTGATCAGCGAGACAGTCGAGCTGCATTAGAACGTTTTTCAAAAGGTAAAAGCGTCTTAAATTGCTTTTGTTACACAGGAACTTTTGGTTTATACGCACTAAGAGGCGGTTGTGAAAATGTGATAAATGTTGACGTATCACAAGCCGCTCTCGATATCGCCAAACGTAATGTTGAGCACAATGAACTCGACATATCGCGAGCCGAATTTGTCAAACAAGATGTCTTTAAACTGTTACGCCAATACCGTGATGAGGGTCGACTGTTTGATACCATTGTGATGGATCCACCAAAGTTTGCAGAAAGTAAAGCACAACTCAACGGAGCATGTCGCGGCTATAAAGATATCAACATGATAGCAATGCAAATATTAAAGCCCGGTGGCACATTACTGACTTTCTCTTGCTCAGGCTTAATGGAACAAAACTTGTTTCAAAAGGTGGTTGCAGATGCTGCACTTGACGCAGGGAAAGACTTGCTGATTGTTGAACGATTAAACCAAGCAGCAGATCACCCTATTTCAGGTAATTACCCAGAAGGGTTTTACCTCAAAGGTTTAGTTTGCAAAGTGTATTAACGTATCCATGCAATATCTAAAAAGGGGCTATCGCCCCATTTTAATTTTAGCCTAATACATTTAATTAAACTGGGTGATCTCAAGCCCAAGTAAATAACCAGATTCTTGTTCTTGTGTACATCTCATCACTTTAGCATGTGCGTTCAAAGGAGGGGTAGAGCTGCTATTCGAATCTATATATACTTCCACCAACGTATCCATTTCTATCGGTTCTTCGATTTCTATAGATAACCCCGTTGCACTCAAGTCGTTACATATTCCCTCTAAAGTCAGCCCAGATTCTAACAATTTAATTTGTGCTTTCGCGTTGACCATCATTCGCATAAAACGACGTTTGTCTTCGTGCAACATACCCAACTCCTAGACCATTAATTTTAGTTTTTCTAATAAGGATTGCATTGAAAAAGGTTTAACCACATATGCGTCACACCCAGCTTCAAAGCCAGCCTGTTGTTCTTGCTCAGTTTCAAGCCCCGATAGCATAACAACTGGTATATCTTTGGTTTCCGGCGTATTTTTTAACAGTCGGCATGTATCATAACCATCCAGTCCAGGCATACACACATCAAGTAAAATCGCATCTGGCCGTTGCGCTATCGCATTAGACAAACAGCTTTTACCTGAATCTGCATAACTCAATGTAAACACCTCAGACAATGCCATACTCAGCATTTCATAGTTAAAATATTCGTCATCCACAACCAATACATGAGGCGTGGTATTCCTTGTTTGCTCTGCGGACATGGTTAGTGTCACTTCCTTTTCAAGATCCAAAAATTGATTCCTCTTATTAAAATAATGGGCTTGACCCAAAAAGCAAGCTTCAAGTTAAATTATTCACACTCTTTGAGCGCATTCATAATCCTTTTGGCTGAAATTGGATAAGGTGTTCCTAATGTTTGAGCAAACAATGACACCCTTAGTTCCTCTTGCATCCAAAAAATATGTACTAATTCCTCGGGAATCGGTAGCCCTTTAGGTACCCTTGACTGCGCCTTATTATATACTTGCGCTACTTTTTCTAACTCCAATACACACAATCTATCGCGATTTGGATCTACAGGTAGCTTTTCCAATCGTTTTTCTATTGCTTTCATATAACGTAACAAATCATCGAGTTTCTCACTGCCATGACTGGTTACAAAGCCTTTAAATACTAATCTTTGCAATTGCGACTTAACGTCTCCATGAGCCGTTATCATCGTTAAATCAATAGACCCTTTCATGCGCTTATTAATTGCATGCGCAACACTTAATACTTGCTCAACTTGAGTCGCAATATGAACAACACAATCACCTAGTTCACCACGAATTGCCTCTTTTGCATGCTCAAACGCCTGCTCATTACGAATATCTCCATACTTAAGCAACAGTTTATCTACCCCAGCCGCGATGCAATCATCAATCAGGTCTTGTACTTTACCGAATGGATTAAAATACAAACCAAGTTTGGCTTTGTTTGGGAGCTTCTGTTGCAAATATTTTATTGGTGATGGTACATTTAACAAGACTAAACGACGTAAACCTTGTTGATGTGCTGATAGTGCTTTTATTTGACTATCAAACAACTCAATTGCTGCACTGCTTTTTTTATCCACAAGCGCTGGAAACGCTTTTATCTCATAACTACCCTGCTTTTTTGTATATTCACTGGGTAAATCTCCAAATTGCCACTCTATGATCTGTTGCTGCTCTATGCCTTTTTCAGCGACTTGAGACAGTGTATCTGCAACTTTTCCCTGCAACTGTGTTTTGATTGCATGCAAGTCAAACCCATGAGCAAGCACAACATCTTTATCACCAAGTACCTGAAATTGCATTTTGAGGTGTGCATCTAGAAGGGTTAAATCCCAAGCATCAGCGTCCACCTTGACACCTGTCATACGTAACAGCCTAGTACTCAATGCATCGATCAAATTACCTTGTAAAGGTTCAACCGTAGCCAAAACCGCGTCTGCATAATTAGGTGCAGGTACAAAGTTACGCCTAATCGCCTTTGGTAAACTTTTAATTAAACCACAGATCAGCTCATGCCTAAGAGCGGGAATATGCCAATCAAAACCACTCTCTGAGACTTGATTAAGCAGTGCCAATGGAATATTAACGGTGACACCATCCACGGCTTTCCCTGGCTCGAAGTGGTAACTCAACGGCAAAATAATATTACCTTGCTGCCAAGTGTCAGGATAGTCAAACTCCGTAACCTGCTCTGCACCGTGGCGCATCAACTGTGCTTTATTCATATGTAAATAGCGTTTATCTTGGTGCTTTTTATCTTTCCACCAATGTGAAAACGCTGCACGAGTATTTACTTCTTGAGGGATCTTTTGGTCATAAAACTCAAACAACTGTTGCTCATCAACTAAAATATCGCGACGTCGTGCCTTCTGCTCTAAGATCTGAATATCATCAATCAAATCTTGGTTGTATTGCAAGAACCCTTCATTCTGACCCAGCTGTTGACCTATTAAAGCTTCTTTTAAGAATAATTCACGGCATAACTTAGGGTCAATTTGACTATACACACTGCGCTTTCTGCCAACAATGATCAGTCCATAAAGTGTTTGTTGTTCATACGCAATCACACACCCAGGTTTCTTTTCCCAATGTGGCTCACTATAACTGCGCTTAACCAAGTGCTGAGCCATCGAAGGTACCCAAGCAATATCTATTTTTGCATTAACTCGTGCGTAAAGCTTACTGGTTTCAACCAATTCAGCCGACATCAACCATTTCGGGCTTTTCTTAAATAAAGTTGAACCTGGAAACACGTGAAACTGGCTATTCCTAGCCCCTTTATAATGCTGCTTTTCATCTTTACAACCAATATGGCTGAGCATCCCACTCAAAAGTGCCTGATGGACATTATCCAATTCAGCCTCGTTGTCTGTTAACTTCAAACCCATTTCTTCAACAACTGAGGTTAACTGATAAACAATATCTTGCCATTCACGAATACGCATATATGCCAAAAAGTCTTTCTGACATAATTTTCGAAATTGGCCTCGGGAAAGTTCTGCTTGCTGTTGCTCTAAATAATACCAAAGGTTTAAAAATGCAATGAAATCCGAATCTGGGTGCTCAAAGCGTGCATGTTTCTCATCTGCCGCTCCTCGACGTTCTGAAGGACGTTCCCGAGGGTCTTGAATCGATAAAGCAGCAACAATAACAATGACTTCTCGTAATGCCCCTAACTTATCCGCACTCAATACCATTTTAGCTAAACGCGGGTCAATAGGTAATCGGCTCAATAACCGTCCAGATTGTGTCAACTTGGTCGCTTGATGACGTTTACTAGGGTAAACTGCTTCAAGTTCTTCCAGTAACGATACACCATCATTGATATTACGATTGTCTGGTACCTGAACAAAAGGAAACTCACTGATATCACCGAGTCCGAGTCCGAGCATTTGTAAAATAACCGAGGCCAAATTAGTTCTTAATATTTCTGGATCCGTAAATTCAGGACGAGATAAAAAATCATCCTCAGAATACAGACGAATACATACTCCTGAAGCAACTCGTCCACAGCGACCTTTACGCTGATTCGCACTGGCTTGCGATACAGCTTCAATTGGTAAACGCTGTACCTTGGTTCTATAGCTATAACGACTGATCCGTGCTGTCCCTGGGTCAATAACATAGCGAATACCCGGCACTGTTAAAGACGTTTCAGCCACGTTCGTCGATAGTACTATACGTCGTTGGCTATGAGCGGCAAAAATTCGGTTCTGCTCTGCGTTAGATAATCGTGCATATAAAGGGAGGACTTCTACCCCTCGTAAATTACGCTTTGCCAATGCATCAGCGGTATCACGAATTTCACGTTCACCATTCATAAAGATTAGAATATCGCCAGGACCTTCATCACACAGCTCATCTACCGCATCAAAAATACCCTGTAATTGATCATTTTGTGCTTCGATATCATTATTTGCAGTTTCAGCCGCAGGTCTATAGCGTACTTCTACTGGATAAGTTCTTCCTGATACTTCAATGATTGGGGCATCATTAAAGTGCTTAGAAAAGCGCTGAGGGTCTATAGTTGCAGAGGTAATTATAACTTTTAAATCTGGCCGTTTAAGCAACAAGTTCTTCAAGTAACCTAATATAAAGTCAATATTTAGACTACGTTCATGGGCCTCATCAATAATAATTGTATCATATTGATTTAAAAAACGATCTTGTTGTATTTCTGCCAATAAAATACCGTCAGTCATCAATTTAACATAGGTGTTATCTGATACTTGATCGCTAAAACGAATTTTAAAGCCAACTTCATTGCCCAATTCACAGCCGACTTCTTCGGCAATACGATTTGCAACAGTACGTGCTGCAAGGCGTCTAGGCTGTGTATGTCCAATGTAGCCATCAATACCGCGTCCAAGCTCCAAACATATCTTTGGTAGCTGAGTGGTTTTTCCTGAACCTGTTTCACCCGCAACAATAACAACTTGATGTGCAGCTATCGCGGCCTTAATTTCATCTTTTTTCTGACTTACCGGAAGCTGCTCTGGATAAGTCACCTCTGGTAATTGCTCTATACGAGCTAGTTTCAATGCTTGGCTACGTGCAATCGCTTGGGCAATAGATTGAACTGCTTTAGTTTGCTTCATTTCATCTGTAATTTTTTTTGTGCCGTGAAGGCGTTTTTTTAAAATGAATTGATCTTTCTTTAGGCAAGATTTTAGTTCAGAAAACAGCGGTCCAACACTCACTTCGCGATACCTTTATATAATACAAATCGCGAAGTAGTGTATCAAAAACATCTAACTGAGCCCATAATTATGCCCAGTTATTATATAAAATGATGGTTACACGTATCGATTCCCCGACTCATATGTATCATGTAAGTGCTTATCAAGCGCCAAAAGTACATTCGCTCGACTAATTACTCCCTTTAACCGCCCATCCTCATCACAAACTGGATAAAGCTTAGGGGCATTTACTGTCATACGATCTGCCATCTGTACGATACTGTCAGTTGGGGCTACGCAGATAGGATCACTATTCATAACATCACTAACAACGCTATGGGACTCATTTTGGTAAGTCGCCTCTAGCATTTTCTTAAGACAGTCTTGTTCAGACAAGAACCCTAGGACGTGTTTGTTACTATCAATAACAGGGCCACCTGACTGGCCACTTTGTAATAATTTCTCAACTGCCGCTTCTATGCGCATATCGGCAGAAAAAGTGACAGGGCGATGATTTAAATAGTCTGCTACTTGAATTGATTGCATGGTATCGGCTCCATTAAAAAACGCCAGCATTCATAACTATAGCTGGCGTCAACCAATTTGCCTGTAATTTTTAGTCGTGTTTAAAAATACCGACCTTTGTTGGCTGGGTATTCGTTTTACTCGCTCGATACATTCCTCTGGTATTAAACGGCATACTTATGTTGCCTTGGGTATCAACAATTATCACCCCACCAGTCCCCCCCACTGGTAGCAATACGTCATGAATGACAGTTTTACCGGCTTCAGCTATAGTTTTCCCTTGATATTGTACTCGCGCGCAAATATCAGCAGCCACATTATAACGAATAAAATACTCTCCATGACCTGTTGCAGATACTGCACAAGACGCATTATCTGCAAATGTCCCAGCACCAATAACTGGCGAGTCGCCAATTCGGCCATAGCGCTTGTTGGTCATACCACCAGTGGATGTAGCTGCTGCAATATTACCACTTTTATCTAATGCCACAGCGCCTACTGTCCCTACTTTATACTCAACGTCTAACGATTGGTGTGCAGCTTGATACTCTTTATTCTGTTGTTTTGCTTTTTCCATTTTATCTTTAGCACGCTCTAGCGCTTTATATCTATGCGGTGTATCAAAAACCTTATTATCCACTAACTGAACACCCTGCTGTTGAGCAAACACTTCAGCCCCTTGGCCACTAAGCATGACATGCACAGATTCTTCCATTACTAACCGAGCAAGATGAATTGGGTTTTCGATATGCTTAACACCCGCAACCGCACCAGCTTCTCGTGTTTTACCAAACATAATTGAAGCATCAAGCTCATGCTCTTCATCATGAGTATACACTGCGCCTTTGCCTGCATTAAAATACGGTGAATTTTCAAGAATAGTCACTGCCTGGGTAATGGCATCCAAACTGCTTCCCCCCTTATCCAGTACAGTGTATCCAGCTTCCACTGCCTCTTGCAGCTTCGCTCTATATGCTTGTTCTTTTTCGGGTGTAAATTTGCTCTTTTCTATGGTACCAGCGCCGCCATGTATTGCGATTGCAATAGGCATCTCAGCTGCACTAGCGGATTTCCCAATAAACATAAGCGATGCAAATAAAGCACAAAAACTGAGTGACTTCTTATTCATATTATAAAACTCATTGCTAAAATATCGACCATGCGTCTTATCGGATCTTAATGCAAGCTATACACGACCAATTTTCTTAAGGCATAAAAAAAGCACCTTACGGTGCTTTTTAAATTCAATCGAATTTTTAATCAGCTTGTTGCTGTGCTTTTAAACGCGCTAAACGTGCAACCTGGTGTGTTGACGTTAAAAAAGCGAAAATTGGGGCTAAATAACCACGCTTGCGCAGCTCTAGGTGCTCTTCATCACTTAGTTCATTAAGCTTACGCTCATCAACTAAATAGATACCATTAATATCTTTCTTCTCACCTTTAATGTCTACTGTCAGCGTTTGCTGTACAAGAAGCTCTTTATCAGCAAGGTACTGTGTAAACGCTTCTGTAACACGTGAAAACTCAATGAAGTTAACCAATGCTTCTTTACGTGCTTTTAAATAATCCGTTTCCTCGCCGTCTTTAAACAACGCGTTACCTTGCTCTTCACCAACCAGTGAACTCGCTTCATCAATCACAATACCGTATTGATCTTCTTCTGGGTGCTTAACAAGCCCAAATGGGTAACGAGTTGCAGCTAACGGAGCGAAACCAGATGTCCACTTGCCATTTTCAACAAACAAATTTTCGCCCGGCTCCAAGCCAAACATAGCCACTGGCTGAAATTGACCTGATTCTGTATTTTTTACAAAGGCCATTGGAAATTCAGTGGCTACACGCGCAAACTCATGCGCAACAACTGGCATTAAGTGCTGAGATTTTAAGAAATCAACATTGATGCCATTTTGTACTTTCGTGTTGGCATGTTTTTCGTTGTGTAAAGGCTGCACTTGTTGCTCTGCCATAATATTACTCCATTCAATTTTCATATTTATTACTTTTTGTTGGCATAAGGCTAAAGGTTTTAAAAAGAAAAGGAAAGCCCTAACTTAGGGAATATCGTTAATTATTTATTATTAGCGATAACAACGAAAAGAGCATGAATCAACTTACCTTTCTATACTCGTCACAAACCCGATTAAAAACATAAAACTAGGTTTCACTTAAAGCAATTTAGTTATAAGTTTCTTACTGCTCCACTCGAAAAAATATCGTATACTGGGCGGCATAAATTCAACTATTCATTCCGCTTATTTAAAGTGATAACAGAGTTGTTTTGCATGGTATTTATACAAACTTGAACGATACCAACCTGCTAATAAACCGAACGATTAAAAGGAGCATATTTTGCAATATCAAAACAACTCAACGAGTCATACTTTGGTCAAAACAATAGATGCCTCAACTGACAGCAAAAAGTGGTTAAAAACAGCCTCAAATTATCGCCCTGATTGGGTGTTACCAACCAACAGTTACCCAGGGTTATGGGCTAAAGTGCACAATGACTATTTCGCCTTTATCAAAAACGTAATTGAAGCGTTTTCAACACCGTTTAACTATTCAGCAAATAATGTAAAACGCGTCAGTTGCAATTATGCATTGGTTACACAAGAGCCGAGTAGTTTACAACCATTTCAAACAATCCCACATTTCGATTCACCAAAGGATAATCAAATCGCACTCGTTCATTATCTGTGTGACGCGCAATTTGGTGGTACAGGGTTTTACAGTCATAAATCAACGGGGATCAATAGAGTCTCAAGACACAATCATGATGACTATATTCACTCCATTAAAAAAGAAATAGACCCACACACTGCACAATCCCCAGAATACATCACACACACTCATCCTTTATTCGTGCGCGAGCATTATGAAGCGGCACAATTTGGAAAGATAGTTGCTTACCCTGGTAACTTACTCCATTCTGCATGTATCCCACAGCAGCTTCCTAAAGCGAACGATTTACGCTCTGGGCGATTAACCATTACAACATTTGCCACCTTAGGAGAAGATATCTAACTCTTCGCCATACCATGGCGACAAATATGCTCTAATAAAGTGCGGTGTGGCTGCAAATGCTTTTTGCAAAACAATACGCCCTGATCTATTTCATATTTTAAATTGTTTAGCTTATCTACATCCGCATATTTACTTGCTTCATGAGATAAGTTCGTTGGAAAGTTCATTCCATAAAGTACATATAAAAAGTTGTCTAACCTAAATGAATCAATTGTATATCTGAAGTCGAATTGTGATGGTATTTTATACTTCCACACCTCTAGCTTTTCTTTTAATTCATCTGATAATGACGCACTATTTCTATTATCTTTCCAAAACTCTGAGTCGTCTCGCTTCGATAGGTAATAATGCAATTTAATAAAGTCACAGGTTGATTCCCACATTTGGCAAATGTCTCGATTGAATCGCTTTGCACTCAGTGCCATACTCTCAGTATGAGCTGGTAACATATTCGCGAACACCCTTGCAGTCACATCAAACATCAATAACCCGGTGGCTTCTAATGGCTCGACAAACCCTTGAGACAACCCCATCGCGACACAATTATTGATCCATGCACGCTTTTGATAGCCAACTTTCATCTTTATTTTACGTACATCAGAATACGTCAGCGGCCGCTTTAAATAATCTGACAACGTCTGTAATGCATCATCATCAGATTGGTGCTTACTTGAAAAAACATACCCTACCCCTCTGCGGCTTTGTAAACCAATATCCCAGATCCAGCCATTTTCTTGTGCTGTAGATATTGTAAACGGAGGAATTGTTTGTTCTGGGTGATCATAAGGTACTTGAATCGCAAAGGCGGTGTCTGTCAATAAAACCTCTTTTTTACTTAAAAACTCACCTCCCAATGCCTGTTCAATCAATAACGCCTTAAACCCGGTACAATCAACAAATATGTCAGCAGTCAATGTTGAAGGAAGATCCGTAGTGAGATGAGAAATAAAGTTCTGCTTATTTGTGTGAACATCCACAACATTTGCTTTAACATTCTTCACTCCCAGACTTTCTATCGCATGCTGTGACAACAGTTGTGTGAACTTTCCCGCGTCTAAGTGGTAGGCATAATTAAAAATCCCTGTGTACTCTTTATCATTAGGTCTCTTAGGACCAACTCCAAGCGCACATGCATGAGACTGCACCGATACAAGATCTGCAAAATGCGTTTGGCCCAACGTCTTATCTAACAACCAATAAGGTGTAACATCAACAGGTGTAAGCTTAGGAAAGTCAAAAATATGATGATAAAATGATGACTGACCTTTATTAGGCGCAACCTCCCAATCAACAAACTTAATACTTTGCTTAAAAGAAACATCGCATTTTTGCACAAACTCTGTTTCACTAATTCCAAAATAGCGCAGTGTATCTTTCATTACTGGCACTGTACCTTCACCTACACCAATGGTCGGTATATCTGGCGAGTCTACCAGAGTAATTGAAATTGTACTGTCTTTAAAAGGCTCTAACTTTTTTGCTAAGTGACAAGCCGCTAACCAACCGGCCGTCCCACCCCCAACAATTACAATGCGCTTAATGTTTTGTTTATCTGTCATCGTTATCACTACCTACTTCAAATAATACACTACCGTTTATAATATTGGCGCTCTAATACGCTAGCTGCATCAAGTAACCCTGACCAAGAACTCACCATATCATATTAAAATCAATCCCTGATACTGAAAGAAAATACCATTATTTTTCATCAGCTATAAAAAAACCCTGACCAAAGATCAGGGTTTTTATTATTAAGTTACGACCTAGAAACGGAAGTCAACAGCTACAGAGTAACGGGTATCTGCAGAATATGACCATGCTGCATAGCCATCACGTAAAGATGCTTTTGAACCAGCTGGAGATTGTGCATCACCAAACTGTACGCTATCTTCACCCGTTAAGTTTGTACCAGCAAAGCGAACAGTGATCATTTCTGATACTGTATAACTCGCTGTCAGGTCAAGTGAACCATAGTCATCATGACGACGGTTTCCGTAGAAGCCTGTTTCACGGATCATGTACTCTGAACGCCAGTTATAAGCTAGACGAAGTGATACGTCATCATTTTCATAATAACCAACAGCGTTGATCGTCGTCTTAGAGCTATCTGAAAACTCACCAATCGCATCAACAAAGTTTGACTCTTCTACAGAGCCATCAGCATATGTCAGGTTAAACATAGTACCAAACCCACCACCTAACTCATGTTGTGATTGGAATTCAACACCAAAGATATCGCCACCAGTACCATCAACACGCGTATTAACCTGCCAGTTGTCTTCACCTGTTACAGGGTCAACAATACCCACATTTTGATTCAATAATGTATCAGTTGTGGTGAAGTTACTAACGTCTTTATAGAATAAAGTCACGGCAATCATGTCTGCATCACCGTAATAATATTCAATACCTAAATCAGACTGTGTCGCTTTATATGGCTTAAGGTTAGGGTTACCCTTAGTTAACTCTTCATTACCACGTTGCGTATCACCGTAACCAGAGATAGCAGTAGCCGCAAACATATCATCATAGTTCGGACGAGAAATTACTTGTGCAATTGAGAAACGTGCAATCGTATCTTCATTCACGTCATAGGCTAAGTTGAAACTTGGTAAAAACTCACTGTAATCACCTTCGTCTTTAATGATGTTGGTGCCAAGACCATTATTCTGAGCAATTCCGTTTGGATCTTCACTGCCCGGTGTTGGTGCATAATAGCTTGAAGATGCATCGGTAGAAACATAACGTACACCAAAGTTACCACGGTAGTTTTCACCACTGTAGTTTGCCATTACATAAATTGCTAAGTTTTCTTCATCGACTGTCGAGAAACCTGAGCGGTCTTCATACCACTGGTCAAATGACGCAGTTGCATTTTGACGCATCGCATTGATATCTGGCGTAGGAATGCCAATATCTTGCGTACCTGCAGAGTCTGACCCTGTCCAATATTGAGTCGGGTCTATAATGTTGTGATCTTTATGCGTTGGACGGTAAGATTTTTTCTCTACTGAGTGGTCAGTCCAGCGAATACCTGCTTTCACACTTGATACATATTCGTGATCTAACTCAAACGTAGCATCAACTTGGAAATAGGTTTCTTCATCTTTATTAGGAGCACGTTGTGATGCCCAAGACTGTAAGCCTCGACCATCCCAGTCATCTGCATACTCAGAAATATTCCAGCCACCTTTTGGTAGGTTAACCGTTGAAGCTTTGCCCGAGTTATCTAACACTAACCCATTAACATCAGCACCAGTACCAATAAAAGTTGCATGGTTAATAGTAAGGTCTGTACCACCTTCAGCTGTTGTATTACCAATGCGAGTTTCTACTTTAAAGCCATCGCCTTCAAAGTTGTATGCTAAATCAATAACTTCTGATTCCATTGAAGCGAAACGAGCAAACGTTTGAAGGAATGTTCTACCTGCAGAGTCATCACGTGTATTTGAACGAACTGTACATACACCACTTGCTAATGTTTGTTGACAGTTTTCAGTATCAGAGAATAAGAACAAGCTGTTATTGTGGTTGTTCGCATCGAGCTCTAATGTCATATAATGTAATACAAGCTCAGATGTGTCATCAATTGCATATTGTGCAGTCAAATCAACAGCCGTTCTTTCGCGTGCTTGTTCGAAGTAGTTTACAGACTCAGCACCTGACCAACCGTATGACGCTTCATTACCGCGACGTGCATAGGTTGTATCTTCAAATGCAACAGCGGCTAAAATACCAAAATTCTCGTCCGCATTTTTCCAACTATAAAGCCCTGACACACCAGGATCTGTTTCGTCTGACTCAGATGAGTACTCAGCTTCTACTGATAAAAATGCAGTTCCTGAGTCTAAATCTAACGGTTTACGCGTCTCTACATTAACCGTACCACCCACACCGCCTTCAACAATGTCAGCTTGTGAAGATTTGTATACTTCGATACCCGAAATCATTTGAGGTGGTAAAAGAGAGTAGTTAAAACTTCTGTCAATCGCTTGCTGATCGTACCAACCCGTTGATGCAACTGCTTGGCCATTCAAAGTTGTTAATGTTAACTGGTTCGAAGCACCACGAATAGACACTTGTTGGCCTTGACCAAACTGTCTGTTTACTGCCACACCTGGGATGCGCCCTAGCGCTTCGCCAACATCACTGTCAGGGAACTTACCGATATCTTCAGCAGATACAGCGTCAACGACACCGTTCGCAAAACGTTTAGTATTAACAGACTCTTTTAAAGAACGTCGAATACCACGAACTTCAATTACTTCAACGTCTTCTTGAACTTTATTTTCATCAGCAGCATAAGCTATGCCTGATACGCCTGCACTAAGTACAAGACCGACATTAACTGCTAGTAAGCTTTTTTTAAAATTATTAGCTAACACAGGATTCCCCTTGAATCATATTGTTGGTTTTTTAAATCACTTCTGCCCAGTGATGATGACAACGCTGTCATCTAATAACAAACATACACCGTAAATTACAAATTCGCTACATCTTTTTTGTCATATTAGACAAAAAACAGTCACAAATGGCAATAAGCCTTTGATTTTTATGAAAACTGTAATTTTCGTATGATTTTTTGTTACAAAATATCGATGGGAATATAGCATAAAAAACCAATATGCAGTAATAAATTACTCAAATTGGGGACCTTTATAACCAAGAGTTATATGAAGGAGCTGCTTTATTGTGGTTTTTACTATCAATTGAGATGAGAATACTTTGGCAGAAGTGTTCAAGGGTGATAACCATTCTCAATGACAACGCTGTCATTATAGATTCTCATACTCTTTCTGTCTAGTCCTTTGCTGTAAAATACTCATAACTTTTTCAGCCTACCTCCTTTAATTACGGTACATACCAGCCAATTCATATTCAATGATCATTCATCAAAAGTGTCAAAATATAATAATAGACGATTCAAAGTAACAGCCATAATGATATCTTCGCTAACAAGGCAACTATAAATAATATTCGGATAATTTGCTTTTTTTGGATTAACGGGAGACCAAACGAAAAGTAAGATGTTGATTTAATGATTAAAGGTATGTAAGTACAACTACGTGGGATTGTATCGCTTCTAGTCCTTACAGCGTTTAAATTGGCGCTAAGTACATAACAAACGAAATGTGAGCACACAAAGTGTGTACTCACATAAAATCGTTACTACGGACACCAAAAAACACTGAGGTTTATATCAGGATGATTTAATACCGCGCGCAAAGGGATCTCAAGTTCGGAACCCTGCACTTTTGCCTGTTCATACATCGCTCGCTTTTCGTCACCACTAATTAACAGTACAACCTCTCGCGATCGCGCAATACCAAATAAGGTCAAACTCATCCGCTCGGTAATACTGCCTGTCACCTCACTTTCAATCGCGTCGATTGCACAAACAATCTCTGTCGTTTGCAGAGCATGCGGCAAACCTTGTGAATTCGGGAACAATGATGCCGTGTGACCATCTGGGCCCATACCTAAAATAGTAACATCTGGAACCTTTAATGCCTGATAAGCTTGCTCGCACTCTACTTGCCCGATACTCGCAGACTGAGCAGAGTTTTTCATAGTAATAAACGCCGCGCCTGAAGCTTTATTTTGCAGTAAAGTCTCATGAATGAAGGCTTCATTTGATTTGTCATGATTGGCATCAACCCAACGCTCGTCTACCATTGCAATTGAGATTTTTTGCCACTCTAATGGTAAGTTAGATAAATGCTTATAAGCAGGTGCTGGGGAAGACCCTCCTGAAACCATAACCAACGCATTGCCATCACGTTGAATACCACCATCAATACCATGTTCTAACAAAGCGGCTAATGCTTCTGTCATTTGTGCCTTAGAGTCAAATAAACGTTCGTTAATTATTGCCATTATATTTTCTCTCCAGCGTTAAACCACACATGACCATTCTCCTGTAATAACTCATCAGCACCTTCAGGGCCCCATGAACCTGCGCGATAAAGTGCCGGGGCACCTTTTTCTTGCCAACGAGCTACAATTGGGTCAATCCATTGCCACGCTTGCCTTACTTCATGACGGTGAATAAATAAAGCTGGGTTATTTGCTGCCGCATCCAACATTAGACGTTTATATGCATCTGAGTGGAAACCATTTTTGTATTGTTCGCTCAGCTCAATGTTTAATGTAACTGGCTCTAATTGCATATCCAAATTATCTAACCGCTTAGACATCAGAGTCAGTTGAATGCTTTCTTCGGGTTGTAGGCGGATCACAAGGCGATTTGGTTGAATTGGACCGACAGAGTCATCGTACACATTGTGGGAAACCGGCTTATATTCAACAACAATTTCCGCACAACGTTTATGCATTCGCTTGCCCGTTCTTAAATAAAACGGCACACCTGACCAACGCCAGTTATCAATATGAGCACGAATAGCCACAAAAGTTTCGGTAATACTAGACCCTTCACCGAGTTCCTCTAAATACCCAGGAACTAACTTCCCTTGTAAATCACCAGGGACGTATTGGCCACGGATGATGTTATCATCAACGTCTGTGCCAACAAGAGGACGCAACGCTTCTAATACCTTAAGCTTTTCGGTGCGAATACTATTTGCATTTAACTTATGCGGCGACTCCATCGCAACAAGGCACAACAACTGCAAAAGATGATTTTGCACCATATCTCGTAAAGCGCCGGCTTTATCATAAAACCCAGCTCGAGCTTCTAACCCAACGGTTTCAGAAATACTAATTTGAATATTATCTATAGACTTCGCATCCCAGAGGTTTTCAAATAATGCATTTGAAAAACGCAGCGCCATTAAGTTTTGTACAGTCTCTTTTCCCAGGTAATGGTCAATACGGAAAATTTGTTCTTCCGTAAAAAACTCCGCAATTTTACCATTAATCTCTTCCGCAGACTTTCCACAGTAACCAATTGGTTTTTCCACAACAACGCGAGACGTTTCAGTTATAAGAGACTTCAGTGATAAGATCTCACAGCATTTACCATAAACAGCGGGCGGTAACGATAAGTAAAAAACGCGAGATTTATCAGCTGCACCTTGATCTAAAATAGTTTTTAGCTTATCCCAGTTGTCATCAATGTCAGTAACATTAACCACAACGGGTACTAAAAATTCAGAGAACGCGAGCCAATCTTTCTCATTAAATTCATCAGCCCCCAAAAACGATTGAAGTGCTTGATGTGCCGTTTCGATGTATTCTTGTTGTTTACTTTCTTCTCGAACAGTCGGCAGAATACGAGAGCCTTCGGGCAGGTTCCCTTCTTGATATGCACGATACATCGCTGGTAATAATTTACGTAAGGCTAAATCACCCCCACCACCAAAAATTACGATATCAAAAGGATTAAACATAATTTACTCTCTACAGGTTAGGCGCGTCGAAACAAACCATGTTAAAAGGCGCGCAATATTTCATTATAATATTTGACAGTTAAGCTACCGCCCAGTCTACCAAAACCGCCGTTTTATACAGCATTGAATTCGATTGCAAAGTACTTTAACAGGAATAAGCTGGAGGTGGATATTTTGCGATAAATGAGTCTTAGGGGCCCTGTAATTCCTCTCACAAAAATACAGGCCCTAAGAACTCCAGCGCTACCCGTTCAAAGGTAATCTTTTCACATTGCGTGATTCAGTTGTCTCATATAGTGAGACCAATTTGTTACAATAGTTAGCGACGTTGCTTATAGTAAGCGATAAGACCACTTGTTGAGCTATCGTGTTCATGATGCACATTATCTTGGGTCAATTCAGCTTCAATGGCTGACGCTAACCCTTTTCCTAGCTCAACACCCCATTGATCAAATGAACAAATTTCTAACAGGATACCTTGGCAGAATATTTTATGTTCATATAACGCAATCAATCGCCCAACCGCCTTTGCATCAACCGTATCAAGTATCATAGAGGTTGTCGGCCTATTTCCTTGATGAATTTTATGTGCAATTAGCTGCTCTACTTTTTCTTGAGCGATGCCCTTCTCAGCCAAATCTTTGCGAACTTGTTGCTCATCTACACCTGCCATCATTGCCTCAGTTTGAGCAAAAAAGTTTGATAACAAAATATCATGATGCTTATCAACCACTTTTTGTGGTTTTACTGAAGCGATAAAATCTGCCGGTACAATATTATTGCCTTGGTGCAGATATTGATAAAATGCGTGTTGGCCATTGATCCCTGTCATTCCCCAAATTAATGGTACGGTTGTATATTCAACCGTTCGTCCATCAAATGCAACTGACTTGCCATTGCTCTCCATCTCACCCTGTTGTAAATAAGCCGGTAACATATGAAGTGCCTGATCATAAGGTAATATTGCTTGTGCCTTATACCCCAAAAAGCTGGTATTCCAAACACTCAAAAGTGCCATGATTATGGGTATATTTTGTGATGACGGTGCATTTTTAAAATGCTCGTCTATCTCATAGGCACCAGCTAATATATCAGAAAACACCTCAAAACCGAGATATAACGATATCGGTAAGCCAATGGCACTCCACAGAGAAAACCGACCACCGACCCAGTCCCACATAGTAAATACATTCTCATCAGCAATACCGAATGCACGGGTTTTTTGTAAGTTCGTACTGACAGCAACAAAGTGCTTTTCAATTGCAGCTTCGCTTTTTGCGCTATTTAAAAACCATTTAACCGCAGAATTTGCATTAGTCATTGTTTCTGATGTTGTGAACGTTTTTGAAGAAATCACAAACAAGCTTGTTTCTGGGTCAACTTTATTTAGTACATCCGCTAACTGTACACCATCTACATTCGAAACGTAGTGCACATTTAGCTTATCATCTGTATGCGCTTTAAGCGCCTCAGTTGCCATTTGCGGACCTAGGTTAGAACCTCCCACACCAATAGCGATAATGTCTTTTACTGCTTTACAGGTATATCCAGTCCACTCACCCGAGCGCACTTTCTCAGTAAAATGCTTAATTTTATCCAATTCTGTTTGAACCGCAGGCATAACATCTTCACCGTCAACCATGACCGATGAACCAGAACGATTACGCAATGCCGTGTGAAGAACCGCTCTATCTTCAGTAAAGTTTATTTTCTCACCACAGAACATTTTTTTACGCCAAGCATCTAGGTTTACTTCTTCAACTAAAGAAATTAAATGAGAAAAAGCATCTTCATCTATCAGTTGCTTGGAATAGTCAAAAAGTAAACCAGGGATTTGGCACGAAAATTTATTAAACCGCTGACCGTCCTGAGCAAACAGGCTTTTTAGTTTTTGTTGTTTTAAATTTGCTGCAGACTGCTCTAGCGCTTGCCAACTACTAAGGTTGCTTCGGCAACTCATACTATTCCCCTAAACACGAATAACTTATTGAAAAATGAAGTAATACAATATTTCAACGAGTAAAATAACACTTGTTCAGTTAACCTTAAGTTAAAATGACAACGCTGTCAATCATCTACTTTTTGATTTTACTACGGAGATAATAACTCAATTTTGATGTTTTGACACCGGTATCATTAATTTATTTATGATCTTTATGCTGCTATTTTATGTTTGGATTAGATAGACTAAGCTACAAATATTATCATTTAATGAATTTTGAGCTCGTTGCGCTCTCTCAAATAAAAGAACAACAAAATGAAAGTCACCATAAATGATGTCGCTAAGTTAGCCGGTGTTTCAATGAAAACCGTCTCTCGTGTGATCAATAAAGAACCGTCAGTTCGAAAGAAAACGTATGATATTGTAATGAATGCGGTTAAAGAGTTGAACTATCAGCCCAATATTGCAGCTAGAAACCTCGCAGGTACTTCATCATTTGCGGTTGGTTTAGTTTATGACAACCCCAATGCTTACTATGTAATTGATATGCAAAACGGGGTTTTGTCACGCTGTAAAGAAGAGGGATATGAACTGGTTATTCATCCTTGCAGCTACTCTGACGATAACATGCAAGAAGAATTTGTGACCATGATTAAACGTTCACGATTAGCTGGTTTAGTACTCACACCACCACTATCTGAGCAACAGGCGATCATTGATATGTTAGACGAAATTGGTATTCAATATGTCCGGCTTTTATCAGGTCGAGCACAAGAAACTGAGAATAGTAGCAATTGTATTTTTGTGGATGATTTCGCCGCATCTCATGAAATAACAGAGCACCTTATTTCATTAGGCCATAAAAAAATAGGCTTTGTATTAGGAGACAAAGAACATAAATCAACCTCAGAGCGCTTGGCTGGTTATCGTCAAGCACTACAAGATCACAATGTTGCGTATAATGAGCAACTAATTTATGAAGGAAGTTACTCGTTCGAATCGGGTGTACTTGGCGCACAAAGTTTACTCAAAGATAACAACCAAAATAATATTACGGCGATTCTTGGTGGGAATGACGAGGTTGCTGCAGGTGCATTGTTTGCCGCTCGATTAATGAATATAGACATACCTGCCCAACTTTCAATCACAGGGTTCGAAGATTCTCCCTTCTCTCGCCAAACATGGCCTAAATTAACCACTGCACATCAAGCTAATAATGTTATTTCAGAGCATGCAGCAAGGTTACTTTTCACAAAAACACGAGGTTCAAGGTCACAAGATAGAGATATCATAACGACTTTTACACCATCACTTGTTATTCGTCAAAGTACTGGTGCCGCAGCAGATAATAGTTAACTTTTGCTACAATGCTTATTAATAAGGCAACTTATATTAGCTGCCTTTATTAAATACTTTTCACAAAAACACGTCAGCTTAAGAAGCTTAATAGGAATATCAGAGCGGCTTTCATCCCAGTACTTGTTATTCTTCAAAGCATTGGGGAAAAAGCGCGTAATAGCTAATTTTTGCTACGATACTCACAAAAAAATAACTTATATTAGCTTTCTTTCAGTAAAGGCTTTTCCGGTTCTTGCCATTGAGTTGACCAAGCATTGAACAGTGCTTTAACTAAAGAAGCGAGAGGAATTGCAAAAAACACCCCCCAAAAACCCCATATCCCACCAAAAAATAGCACAGCAACAATAATGTATACTGGATTGAGGTCAACCGCTTCTGAAAACAAAAGTGGTACTAATACATTACCGTCTAACGCTTGAATTACACCATAGACAATGAGCACAGTCCAAAACTGCGTATCAACACCAAATTGAAATAAAGCAACCGCCGCAACTGGAATTGTGACAAGTGCCGCACCAATAAATGGAATTAATACTGATAAACCAACAAGCGCACCAAGCAATGCTGCATAACGTAAATCTAAAATATAAAAAGCAATAAATGTAGTACTACCAATAATGATGATCTCGAATACTTTCCCACGGATATAATTCATGATTTGGTGATCCATTTCATGCCAAACCTGAATGATCAAACGTCTATCTTTCGGGACCAAGCGAGCAATACCATCTGTTAACGTGACTTTATCTTTTAGCATGAAAAATACTAATAATGGTACAAGGACTAAATAAATTAGCCAGGCTACGACGTCCTTTAAAGATGTCAATGATGCAGAGACAACGACTTGCCCTAGTTCAAGCACTTTAGACTCAAATGTCGTTACAAACGACTGCACTTGTTGAGTTGTTATCAAGTTGGGGTAATCATCTGGCAAATGAAGTAAAAAATACTTGCCCTTTTCAATCATATGCGGGCTTTCTTGTAATAAATTGCTCAGTTGCTGCCACAGCACAGGAACAATACCCAGCAACAAAGCAAGTACCACACCAACAAACAATAACATGATTAAAGTTGTCGCCAGTACCCTATTATGAACTACTGCTTGAACATGCGCAGTCGGCCAATCTAGCAAATACGCGATCACTAAGGCTACGAGTACAGGTACAACAAACGGACCAAAGAAGTAAAGTAGCATTGCTAATGTAATAAGCATCAGTAACAGTGTTACTGAATGTGGATCTGAAAATTTGTTTTGATACCACTGTTTTACTATTTCAAACATGTTTAATACTCACCTCAATGAAAGGTTGGGAGGTAACCTGACTATAATAATGATAGTTATGTAGTGTTAAATATCGCACAATATCACTAATATCTTGTTCGCCTAAATGATGAAACCGGATTGTACCCTCGGCTTTGTCAGCCTGTAACAAGTGCCATTTAAATTGCACAAAAAACTGTGGACACTTAAACTCCGATAGGTCAATGTCTAACATATACGTGGACTCTCAGCAATTTTCTATGAAGCCTGTATCAAATAACAGACAATTAGTGTAACACTGTGATGTACAAACTAAAAAGGTTAGTTCTATAGCTTGGTACACCGCAATGGTTTATCCTTATAGATATAAGTAGAATTTGTAAGGTTTTTTTATGCCTAAACCCAGCGGTAAAGCCCAACTACCCGATAACCCAACGTTAAAAGAAATTAATTGGTATAAAAAACAAATTAATTGGGGCGAACTTCCTCCGTTTTACCACCTTGTCGCTTCATCAGTCAGCGAGAGTGAAGGAATTCTACAGCATGGCTTTGATAATGCTGTAAAACAACTATTAGACAAACGCAATTGGAACCTCGCGCTATTAGATGGCTATGAAGATGATAATGGGATCATACACACTCATGAAAAACCTCGGATTGCATTGCATCAAGCGTTTACTGACAGAGGATTTGAACTTTGGGCATACCCTTATGCGAAAGATATGAAAGTCGATAATTATATCAAAGACAACCGATTTATGGAGTTTCAGATTTGGGACCCCCATACAATGAAAAACCTTATTCGTATAAATCAACTCCATAAATTTATTGGATTTTACTTCGAGCGAGGTGATATAGCAGATAAAGCAATTATCTTACACGCTCATAAAGTAGTTCATAAGATAATTACTTTTTTAAAAAAAGAATTGAACGTCAAAACTGTTGACGGTGTCTCAATAAAAGATTTTTACCAGCTCTGCGAAAAAGACAGCCGAGCATGTAGTGATGAAATAGATCTGGCAAAACTGATGCTTGGTGACGATATAAAGAAGGACTAGTATGACATTTAACACGCTTCTAAGGTATATAATAGGCGCTGGGTTGTTGATATCGAGTTGCCAAGCAGCTGCACAAAGCCCATTTAAGCTGCCTGATTTAGGCACTTCAGCATTGCAAGCGTTGCCTATCGAAAAAGAACAAGCGCTTGGTAATGTAATGATGATGCAAATTCGTTCAGGTTCTCCATTATTGCAAGACCCTGTTTTAGACGAATACTTAACATCACTTGGAAATCGTTTAGTTGCGAATGCCAATGACGTACGATTCCCTTTTACTTTCTTCTGGATCAATAACCCAGCAATTAACGCCTTTGCATTTTACGGGGGGCACGTCGGTGTTCATTCTGGCCTGATTGCGCAATCAGACAATGAAAGCCAATTTGCATCCGTTTTAGGCCATGAAATTGCCCATGTAACACAACGCCATCTTGCACGAAGAATACAAAAAGCACAGGACAATAGCGCTTTAACAATTGCAGGTATGATTGCGGGAGTTTTAGCCACTGTCGTTGCGCCAGATGCAGGTATGGCTATTATCGCGGCAAACTCGACTCAAGCAGCACTTAGTCAACTGACGCATAGCCGAAAAGCCGAGCAAGAAGCAGATAGATTTGGTATGCAAACTCTTCATGCGGCTGGCTTTGATGCAACTCAATCGGCTGAGTTTTTAAGTAAACTTGCCGCGCAAACTCGTTTTAAAAACAAGCCTCCAGTGTTTTTGTTAACCCACCCACTACCAGATTCACGTATATCCGATGTCAGGCTAAGAGCACAGCAATACAGTCCAGTTAGGCTTATGGAAAGCACTAAGTTTCAGTTAGCAAAAAGCCGTGTACTTGCCAGAAATCAGTATAAAAGCGAGGACGCCCAAGCCTTTTTTGAACGTGAACTCAAGCTCTCCTCAAAGCTGGATAACCGAGCACTCCAGTATGGGCTAGCACTATCACTACTCGATCAGGACAAGTATCTTTTAGCCGAAAATATTATCTTAAAGCTACTCAGTAATGAACCTGATAACTTGTTCTACTTAGATGCTTATACAGATATATTAATAGGGCAAGAAAAAGCAGCTGAAGCCGTCAAATTACTCCAAGAAAAACATGAGTTCAGACCAAATAATCAAGTGATAACTCTTAACTTCGCGAATGCCGCTATTGAGGCAAAACAATACAACAAAGCGGCTCAATTGTTAAAGATATTCCTATTAGATAAGCCGGAACATTCTCTGGCAATTGACTTATTAAGTAAAGTTTACAAAGAGCAAGACAATAAATCAGCATATCACGAAACTAAAGCAAGTTTGCTGGCCCAGTACGGCGCGTATATTCAAGCAGCCGATGAAATACAACGTGCATTGAACAATGTTAAAAAGCAAGAAACAGTCAAAGCAAGTCGCCTCAAAGCTCTTTTAAGTCAATATAGGCAAATGCAAAAAGAGCTAGCAAAGCTTTAAGAATCCATATAGATACAGTAAAATATACAAAACTTATTCGGAGCTATTATGTCTGTCACCATCTACCATAACCCTCGTTGTTCAAAGTCTCGTGAGACATTGGCCCTTTTAGAAACGCAAGGCGTAACACCTACAATTGTCGAATATTTAAAAACACCAATCAACTTAGAACAATTAGAGACGCTACTTACACAACTCAGTTATCGTTCTGCACACCAGCTTGTGCGTAACAAAGAAGCGCTTTACAAAGAACTTGCATTAACGCCTGAAACGCCTGAAAGTACACTTAAAAATGCGATGATTGACAACCCAAAGCTGATTGAGCGCCCTATCGTTGTAAGTAATAATCAAGCCGCAATTGGTAGACCTCCTGAGTCTGTATTGGCAATACTATAAATGGTAAATATTGTTGTCTTGTATCATTCAAGTCACGGGTCAGTTGCAAACATGGCCCATGAAATTAGTGACACGCTTGAATATTTAGGCGCATCTGTGAAACTGAGGACTTTTGAGAAGAAGTTATCACACGATACTGTCGTAACGAAACAAGACCTTATAGAGTGTGATGCGCTCGCCTTTGGTACACCCACCCGGTTTGGGATGATGGCCGCTCAAGCGAAACTCTTTTGGGAAACCACCAGTGACATTTGGTTAAAGGGGCAATTGATAGATAAACCGGCCTGTGTATTCTCATCATCAAGTAGCATGCATGGTGGCAATGAAGCTACGCTTTTGAACTTATCATTACCTTTGCTTCATCATGGGATGATGTTATTAGGCGTACCCTATGACGTCCCTGAACTCATTGATACCACAACAGGAGGCACGCCATATGGTGCAACACATGTTGCTGGGGCAGATAACACAACAAAGTTATCAAATACGGAAATTAAAATATGCCAATCAGTCGGCAAACGATTATTTACTATAGCAAGTAAACTTAAATGAAGAAAATTGCAAAAAACCAAGTAACCCTCAATTATCAACGCTTAGCCTTAACTGGGTATATCGGCTTACTTTTATTAATGCCTATTTGGATGTTTGTACTTGTACCTAAAGAGAATTACAGTACAGGATTTATTTTTACCATCTATATACTCCCACTATTACTGCCTTTAAAAGGTATAATTCAAGATAAGCCTTACACATATGCTTGGGCAAATTTTATTGTTATGATCTACTTTATGCATAGTTTGACGATGATATGGATTGCACCAGAACAACGAATTATTGCATTACTTGAGCTATTACTGGCAACCGCAATGTTTGTTGGCTGCACATATTATGCAAGGCATAGAGGACAAGAGTTAGGCTTAAAGATCAGGAAGCTAAAAGAAGACTTAGCGGACGAGAAACAAGCCCACCAAGCACCCAAAGAGTAGTTAGAAACACTTATATTTTGTAGCACAAGTACCCTCGGTGTCTAATGTAGTTAGACACCGAGCAATGTGATCAGCACCAGCAATGAAAACATACCCTGTAAGCTAATGCTCAACCAACTTAATGCACTGAGCCCTTTAAGTGACCAAGGATGTACCCGAGAAGGATAAAGAGGCCCTCCCCTAATTCCCCTAGCTAAAACGAACACGCTTACCCCTAACAGGGCCAAGCCCCATACAAATTCTTGTTTTGTACTTAAATTGTCATGGAAGAAAAAGAATAACTGTAATGGTAATAGTAAAATAGCCAAAGCATATAAGGCATGAACTTGCTTAATTTTATTATACTGTGCTTGCTCTGACAGCTCGATAACACCAAACTCTTCAAGCACTTTTCTCGCAGCTAATGCACCATTTTTCATTGCTAATCGATACGCGGTAAGCTCTGACACATCCCTTTGATGTGGGTCACACCCTGCATTTAATATCACTTTAACCATGCTTGGTAAATTTGAGCGAACAGCATAATGCAAACACGTTTGCCCCATATCATCTATACATTTAATATCCTGATATGGTAACAATTGCTCCACCACATTCACAAAACCTTTTTCAATCGCCCACATAAATGCAGAGCAACCTAACTCATCTTTTGCGTGTCCTTGAGCACCTTGGCTAATAAATGCGATCAATACCGATTGCTTTGCTTGATCTTGCATCACATGTGCTAACAACGCCTGCTCTAATAAACTTGTTAACTCCTCATCGTCACATAACTCTTTAAGTAAAGAGTAATACTCATCTCCCTTTAATAAGTTCTGTGTCGCGCGCTTTGTGGTTGCAGGAATATCGATAATACAGTTAGGTAAAGCGTGAATAATTGCTTCTCGTAAATCTTCGTGCACCCATGCGTTACACACATCTACAGCTTCCATTTTTAAACCTTGCTTCACTCCCCATTTGATGACTTGAAAATAGCGGCGATGTAATAACAGTTCAAAAAAACTGGGGTTGGCCACACTATCAATCTGCAGCTGCAAGTCGCTATACTCTAACAACCTTCCTAATAAAGTCGCCGTAAGCGACTGCCTAGTCATACCAGTAGAATCAAGATGCTCGAATAATTGTTGAGAATATGCTTGCTGTTGCTCATCGTATTCGTCTATATGTTGAAAATAACATGATTCAAACGGTTCTAATGGCTTTAACCACAGCAGGTAAAATATAGGCGGTAATATGGTTGCTTCAACGCCCTGTTCATCGATTGACGTTTCGCAAGTTGGCCACGATTCCAAAGCGTCTAAAATAAAGGCCCCATTTTGCTCTGCTAGCCCTCTTAACAACAATGGATATTGTGCTGGCCAGATTAATACATGTTCCATTGATTGACTACTCACTCCATCCTAAAAAATAATACACCTTAGCCTAAAATAATAAGCCTGACCGAGATGTGAATAGTATCAAGTTAATATATAAATTGCTTCGTAAAAGCTACAATTTTCAGTACATTTTAAAAATATACTCAAGGTTACTGTGCTTAATTCCATTTTACTATTTTGAGCAGTACAATAAAGGTTGTTGACTATCTGGAGAGCACTATGGAACAGTTAGAAACTTGGCAAGTCACCTTAATTATTATCGGGGTACTGGGGATAATTTGGAGTAATATTGCTTTACTCAAATATGCAACTAAATTTGAAGTAAAACAGAAATTAGAAAAACAGACACATAAAGAGACAACAAAAAAAAGCGCTGATTAAGCGCTTTTTTCATATTTCAAAACGCTAACCCACCAGCCAATGTGCCATCACTGCAATAATGGGTAACGTCACAAGTGTCCTCAAAATAAAAATAGCAAATAGCTCAAAAATGTTCACTGGAATTTTACTACCCAACAACAATGCTCCCACCTCTGACATGTAGATAAGCTGTGTAACACTCATCGCTGCAACAATGAAGCGAGTCACATCACTTTCAATATTACTGGCGGCAAGAATTGATGGAATAAACATATCTGCAAAGCCTACGACTATTGTTTGCGCAGCCTGCGCTGCTTCAGGAACTTGTAGCAACTCTAAATAAGGTACAAACGGAGTACCTAATATCTGGAATATCGTCGTATGTTCAGCAATAATTAATGCCATTGTTCCCACCGCCATTACGACTGGTAAAACTGCAAACACCATATCCAAAGCATTACTCAGCCCTTCTTGAATCGTCCCTTTGACGCCAGGGACTTTCTTTGCTTTGGTTAAAGCGACATCTAATGCATGTGACAATAAAGTCTTCCCTTTTGGTACAGCTTCTGCATCCGTATCAACAGCACTGCCATCAATATATACATCTTGCTTGAAGCGAAGTGGAGGTAACCTAGGTACAATGATTGCCGCAACGAAGCCTGCTAAGCATACCGTTAGGTAAAATGGAGCAAATAGATGTTCTAATTTAACTTGCCCAATTACCACTAAACAAAACGTAATAGACACCGCTGAGAAGGTCGTGCCAATAATTGCGGCTTCTCTTTGCGTATAGTATTTGTCTTCATATTGTCGTGCTGTCATCAAAATACCAACACTGCCATCACCAAGCCAAGATGCAACGCAATTCACCGCGCTTCTTCCTGGAACCCCAAATAACGGACGCATTACACGTGTTAATAAAGTACCTACTAACTCCAATAAGCCAAAATTGAGCAATAAAGGTAAGAGTAAACCAGCGAGTACAAACACGGAGAATAAAACAGGGAGTAAGTCATTTAGCACCAGAGAACCGGTATGTTCGGAGTGAATGATGCTTGGCCCTACTTGAAAGAATGTCATGATGATAAAGGTCATACCAAGTAAACGCGTAATTAGCCAAATCCAACTGACATCAAATAGATGTTTTAAGATTGGTAACTTTTCCACCCACACAGGTTTAACCAGCTTCACCAATAAACTCATCACTCCGGTAACTGTGATAATGGCTAAAATAACCTCACTAATAAATGGTGCTACAAATGTTTGCAAAGCCTTGGCCATTACTGCAATGGGTATGGTCATTGCCTCACCAATTGCAACGGGTGTCATAAATAAGAAAACACCTATTAATGAAGGAACAATAAAAGCGAATAAAGTGCGTAAATCTATCGACTTTGCGCGGCTAGAGTGTGTTGTCATTATAATTTGCCTACAAAAACAAAGAAAAGAGCCTAAGCTCTTTTCTTTTTCAAAAATAAGGTGATTAAATTGTTAACCCTTTATCACGCAATACAGAAAGTAGTGTTTCCTGTAGCAACGTCATTGTACTAGCACCTAGTACTTCGTCGTTACTATCTCGCCATGTCAGCGATGTACTATTTTCTTTAGTTGCTGCCACAGTTATCACATAATCCCCGCTCTCAATTGGCAGCTCAAGTACATCATCTCCCCAAATTGAATCCCATACGCTGTCTTCTGGTTTCTCATAGCGTACTGAGACTGCACCTGTATCTCTATCAATACGGATCACAGTAAAATTCACGCGCTCTAGAAAGTTAGCAAACCGATCTATTATTTTTTCATGATTTTGCTCGGTGATAAATGCCGCATTACCGTCATCATCAAATCCGATTCTCAGTGACAAAATACCTTGCAGCTTCCTCAATTCAACTTCTAACAAACGATATAAGTAATCAAACTCAGCAACCACCTCGTTTAGGGCTCTCACTTCTAATTGTTGCTGTAACAGGTCAGTCAAAGGTCGAGTGTCACTGCGGTAATCTATCAATTCAGCTTTTAACGAAGCTGTTCGCTGATGCTCTTTACGTTCAATCACAAATTTAATACGTTGCTCTGAAACAGCCTCTGAATCTTCCCAAAACCAACCTTCTGTTGGCTTTATCAACGAGTACCAATCTAATTCAACAACACCATCATTGCGTTGGTCTGAGATAATACGGCTTTGGTGACTTGCTACGACGTTATCGACTGAACGCCAAATAAACTGATTTAAATCTTCAATTCCATCATTTTTATCAAAATAGACACGTGCAACAGTTTCATTTTCCTCTACCCAGCTTCCCGCAGCTAGCGTCAATACTTGCTGAGGAGGACGGAAACTCTTTGCCTCGGGATCATTTTTGAACTGAGCTACGTCCATTTTATACGTATCATCTTGAAACGGCTGCTCTAATTGCGCCGGAACTTTAACGGCCTCGCTAACACGATAATTTCGCTTATTGTGCGCGTCGTTTATAAATACACTACACCCAGATAAACCAAGAACCACGCCAACTGTCAACGCTTTTGGGATCCAATACTGCACTGATTATTCTCCTTAGCAAACCCTTTATTTTTTAATTCAATACTATGAGTGGGGAATGCTGATTTGGTTCACTGTAAAAATATAAAATTATGTCTTAATTAAACAGATAAAACATAAATAAAAGCGCTTCACTAGTTGCAAACGCAAAAACGACACTATGGTACTTTCCAAAGCTACTAAACACAAGAAAGCCGTTCATTTATTGCATATTTAACCTACTTATTACAAAATCAACCATGCCTTGATAGCGTATCTATGTTACTATTTTTGGTTAAATATCAATTATTCGTCGTATTACTGCAGCGTTTGAAGCTTCGTGAGTAATCCTGACCCAATTTTAGGCACCTTGAATGACTGCTTTTGAAAACCAACAATTGGTACTAACAGCCATCGGTGAAGATCGCTCCGGTATTGTCAGTGAACTGACGCAATTAGTCAGTGATTGTCATTGTAATATTACTGACAGCCGTATCGCCATTTTAGGCAATGAATTTACCTTCATAATGTTACTAAGTGGTGACATGTCGGCCATAAGTCGTGTTGAGCACACTTTGCCTGTCAAAGGTATGGAGCTAGGCTTACTTACCATGATGAAACGCACAAGTACGCATTACCACTCAGATTTCAGCGCCGGATATACACTGGAATATAACGGTATCGATACTCCGGGTACCCTAAGTAAAGTTACACGTTTCTTTGCTGAACAAAGCATTAATATATGCTCTTTAAAATCAGATACCTACCAAAAAAGCACCGATACACATATGCGCTGCGAACTAGAAATAAATATACCTACTAATGTTGACGTCGATACTTTTAAGATCAAATTTGAAGATCTTTCCAGTACTTTAGACGTAGATTATATACTAAGACGCATTCGCTAAGGATTACTTGAATGAATACACTCAAAGCGGGTGATAACGCCCCACTTTTTACCTTACATAATCAAAATGGTGAAGCCATAGAGCTTGCATCGCTATTAAACAGCACGCAAGTTCTGGTGTACTTTTACCCAAAAGCGCTCACTCCGGGTTGTACCGTACAAGCTGAGCAACTGAGGGATCACAAACAACAGTTAGCACAGTTAAATACGGTTGCTGTGGGCATAAGTCCCGATCCGGTCAAAAAGTTGAAAAATTTCGAAACTAAAAAAGAACTGAATTTTGATTTGCTCTCTGACGAAGATCATGCAATTGCTGATGCATTTGGTGTATGGGGACTCAAAAAATTTATGGGGAAAGAATATGATGGTATTCATAGACTAAGCTTTTTAGTCAGTCAAGACGGTACAATTAAGCATGTATTTAATAAGTTCAAAACAAAAGAACATCATCAAGTAGTTATTGATTACATTAGCGAAAATAGCTAATCTTTAAGGCACAGCCAAATACGTTGTGCCCGTCCCTTTCCATGATTTCGTAGCATTCACACACCAAATATCAACAGGCTTTAGTTTATGCCAATGTATTTATGGACCTGTATCGATAAACGCCAATTCTTCTTCATACATGTGTCTATCGCTAACTTTGTCGCTTTAGCCTTTTGGCTAATTGGCTGTAAATAGACCAATTTCGGTGTAACACCCGTTTCTATAAATAAAGCTTCTAGTTCTTCAACATGCTTTTGCATTGCAACTGGGTGTTTAATCTCATCGGCACGTTGCATCGCGTCAGCCAGAACTTTATAACCCCCTCGCATATTAATTTTGGGAGACACAGTGACCCAGGTACTCTTAGGTACTTTAATGTCAAACGTACCACTGGTTTCAATTTGCGTTGAAAACCCAGCGTCATGTAGTTGCTCACATAATGGCACTAAGTCATACATGCAAGGTTCGCCACCAGTGATCACAACATGCTTAGCTAAGTAACCTCTTTCTTTAAACAAACTGACAACTTGCTCTGCTGAAGCTTCGGCCCAAAGCTCTGAATCTGCTTTTTTCTCAACCGTTTTATCAAGTGATACCAAATATGTCGTGTTTATATCCCATGTTTGCTTAGTATCACACCATGAACAGCCTACTGGACAGCCCTGTAACCTCAAAAAGATAGATGGGACGCCCGTATAACTCGCTTCACCCTGAATAGTTTCAAAAACTTCGTTGATTTTGTACAAAACAGCTCCGATACAACTTTCTAAACTCAAAAAAATGCCGATGAAAATTGTTATTTTTTCGCCGGCCGTGTAGTATATCGCGCCCTGAAGTAAACCTCTATCAAAATCGAGGCAAAAGAGTTATGAGCGAAAAAGTTGTTGTGATTTATTCTGGCGGTATGGATTCATACACAGTTTTAAATAAAGCTGTCCGTTCAGGACATGAAGTGTATGCATTATCGTTTAATTATGGCCAACGCCACGTTAAAGAACTAGAAGTTGCGGCTGAGGTATGTGAGCAACTTAACATCGCTCATAAAATTGTTGATATTTCAGCTATCAACCAGCTTATTGGTGGTTCATCGCTGACTGATGATATTGAGGTACCTGAGGGCCACTATGAAGAAGAGAGTATGAAAAGTACCATTGTACCGAATCGAAATATGATCTTACTTTCTCTGGCAGTTGGTTACGCCGTATCAATCAAAGCCTGTAAGGTTTTCTACGGAGCACACTCGGGAGACCATGCAATTTACCCTGATTGTCGACCTGAGTTTGTAAAAAAAATGGACGATGTGTGTCGCATTGCCAATTATGATGCAGTCGAGATTGTTAGTCCGTATTTAAACAATACTAAAATCGATATACTAACTGACGGCTTAAAAATGGGTCTAGATTATAGCCATACATGGACATGCTATAATGGTCGAAAGCATGCCTGCGGAAAGTGTGGAGCGTGTCAAGAGCGCTTAGAAGCCTTTTCACTCAACAATGCTCAAGACCCCATTTCATACGAAGTGTAATGTAAATAAGTTAAGATAAGGGAGGCTTTGCGCCTTCCTACCGATTCTATTGTTATTAGTTATAATCGGTTAATATCTTTCGCGACCTGATAACCATCATCAGTCACTAACTTTTCAAGCACCTCGACTCGCTCTCGTAAAGTCGAAATTTCAGACTTTAGTTCATCAACATCTTTGCCACCTTTACTACTTTGCTTTTTTAACTCCAGTTTAGTCATATATATTTCTCTAAATGCGCCAAAACCTACAGATACAAGCACAATTAAAAATATCATTGTTGTTCCACTCATACTTCTCTCCTTCTGTGTTTTTATCAACAATAACAAAACAATCCTAAATACCAAAGTAACAAACGTCAGAAACCTCAAGTGCAGCTCGTTATGGTGCAAATACTAAGTGCACTTCCTCTGACCACTTATGAATTTAATCAGCTCTGACAGCGGTAATGGTCGACAAATATAATACCCTTGTGCTTGGTCGCAGCCCATTGCATCTAATCTTGCTAAATGATCTGCTTGCTCTACTCCCTCTGCAATTAATCCCAGTCCTAAGTTTTTCCCTACATCAATAATACTCTGTACAATGGCTTCCGCTTTAGGCTCTGTAAGTAACGCCGCCACAAATTGTCTATCTATTTTTAAGTAATGAATATCTAAAGCTTGCAAATATGCCAATGAAGAGTAACCGGTACCAAAGTCATCAATTGCCACCTTAATACCTAAATTTTTTAAATGCATCAGCGTATCTTTTACATTGGCTAGATTGCTAATCAATGCACTTTCTGTCAGCTCTAATTCTAGTAAACTAGGCTCAAATTTATACTTCTTGAGCAGCCCAGCCAGTTTTTCAAAGAAATTATCAACGCTAATATCTTTGCCTGAAATATTGATTGCGATAGATAGGTTTTTTAAATGCGCTAATCCGTGCCACTGGCTCAGCGTTTCGCAAGCCATCTCTAAAACACAGTCGGTTATTTTCCCAATCAACCCTTTGTCTTCCGCAATAGGTATGAACTCATCTGGAAATATCATGTGACCATTTACATTCCATCGTATAAGCGCCTCAAGTGATACAACTTCTCTCGAGGAAATATCTATTTTAGGCTGAAAATAGAGCTCAAATTGCTTTAATAAAATCGCTTGACGTAACCGTTCTTCGATGTAAATCGCTTTCTGAACGCGTTCCTCTAACGCAGCGTCAAATAATTTATACTGATTCTTACCCTGCTTTTTTGCTTGATACATTGCAATATCTGCTTTTCCAAGTATCTCAGATACTTGGTCGCCATGAGCAGGGTAAGTTGCAACACCAACACTCAGTGATAACTGGTAACAATTGCCTTCGATTTTAATAGGGTCATGAAAAGCGCTGAGAATATGCGCCAGACGCAAGTGGATCTCTTGTAAGTCTTGCGTGGTTAATACCACTAAAAACTCATCCCCTCCGAGTCGCGCGAGTAAATCTGGTTTAACGACTCTTCTTTCTAACCGCTTAGCGCTAATTTTAAGTGCATCATCACCGGCCAAATGGCCCAAACTATCATTAATTTTCTTAAAATCATCTAAGTCTATCAATACAAGTGCAAATGGTTGAGAGTTTTCTTTTTTTATCATCCGGTTGACGGTTTCTATAATATTAAACCTATTAGCAAGGCCTGTAAGCGAATCACGATTTGCTTGTTGTGATAACAAGACTTTTTGGGCCCTAAGGTCGCTAATATCTCGGCAGCACCATACTCGTCCGATATACTCCCCCTGAATCAATTCAGGGACACTATAATATTCATAAAATTGACCATGAATTGTTTCGAAATTACCAGTAAGTTGTGCTTTTTTAGATACAAACATCGCTTGAATTTGCTCAATAAAAATATCGGGAGCAGTCAGCAAGGATAGAATTGTGTGAAGTACTTGCGTTGCATCGAGCGCCAATGCTGTATGTTCGTCACAGCCGATAAATTTACACCCATTTTGATTTATATGTGTGATCTCACCACTAATGTTAAACTCTACAACAACCTCTGGACTTGCATCCAGTATGGCTTTTTGCCTTGTCAGTGCCAATTCTAAACTACGTTGATACTTATCAATATCAACCAGTCTTGTCCGTAACTCTAAATTGTTTTCAGTTAACTCTTTACTGGTTAAATTCAAGCTATGTTCGAGCATCCAGCGATCTTCATCTGCATGTTCAAATGCTTCTGACAATAAGCCAATAAGTCGCGCGTATTGCGGTGAATCTACACCAGAAAAGCCACTTTTTTTAAGTAATCTAGCCAATAAATGATGCATATTATTCAGAAATTAATGTGACAGTCATTGTTTGATTATGCAATAGGCACCGCCCACCCGGCTGAATTGGCGCAATTTCACCATAAGAGTAAAATCCCATTGTTTGAAACCCATCAGTTAATTGACTAAACACCACCTCTAACTCCTCTTCCACCCGCGGTCCCAACACTAACTTTCTCCCGACACAACTGATCAATAATGCTACACCGGTTGTATTGTGAGGTGTTTCTAAAGCCGAGGTCACGGCCCTATTCGCACCGTCAATAAGCCTATCAAAATTTGCTTTCATCAGCTGGGCCTGGCCACCTTGCGGCATATCTCCAGCAAACACCATACTATTGTCTTCATAATCAATACCCAGTATAGTTCTTATGACTGGTTGATTACTGGACGAGCTTCTAACTTGTAAAGGAAACCTTAAAGCTGATGCCGGTAAATCATTCGCATAAGGGCCCAAATAGTTACGATACAATGTAATTGCGGGCTCATTATCGAGCTGATACAAACGATTTCCTTCTGCCCGTGTTATTTCTCGACTTGGGCCAAAAGAATCCCACCCGCCAACACTGGCATAGCTTACATTCAGTGAGTCAGAATAAAAGCCGCATAAAATGATAGACCCTTCTGCTAACGGTTTCATATGCCACAAGGCTGTGTTTGAAAAGCGCTCTCCATCGCCAGCTAACCCTCCTGTAATTACCACATTATTACCAAACGCGGCTCCTAAGCACTCAGCCACTTCACTGCCATTAAGAACATGCCCGTCGCTCAACACCATCAACCACTTAAGGTTCGGCTCCTTTAACATCTCAACCGCTCTTTGGCACAAGTTAGGCAATGAACTATCGCTAATTGAACAATTAAATACTCGAATACAGGTTTTTGAAAATGTAAAGGTGGTTATAACAATCGCATCATCATATAACTGCGCTGCAGCGATATCTCCCGCACTGCTACAGCCCACAATCTCCGCGTTAGGATAGTATTTGGCTAAAGAACTCAATATCGTTGTCTTTCTATCATAAATACTAAAAAAAACTGTAACAAGCTGCACATTTTCATCAACAATTGGCGCAGATTCCCATTGCTGATTTTGGTAAATAAACTGTCTTGTTTCCATCTCTAGATTTCATAATATATAGGGAATGTTATAAATTTAGCAGTGGTTCACTAAATACGACAATATTTGCCCACCTAAATTACTAATTAATTAATAACTAACTATCTAGCTCTTGCACAAACTCACTACGGCTTCCTGGCGGTATGATCAGGTATATCTGTTGCTTAGCACGAGTTAATGCCACATAGAATAAACGTCGCTCTTCTGCGTAAGGAAACAGCTCTTTCTCCGGAAGTAATGCATCTAAAAATGCCACCGCTGTATCCTGTGCGGGGAACCCATTGGCACCACCGGCTAAACCAAGTATCACGGCATAATCAGCTTCCATACCTTTTGCAGCATGAAATGTCATCACCCGCAGGTGTAGGTGTTGATAACGATGATTCATCTCATCTATTTGCTGTTTACTTGGTAGCACCTTATGGTAGCGTGCCAACAACAGTACACTCACTGAACATTCTGCCTGCGCATTTAGATTTTCTAAAGTGAGCGACAATGACTGCTCCTCTGTAGGTTCTTCAACATATACAAGTGGCGTACAGTGTTGAACATTATGTGCTGTGATACGTTTCATAATTTGTGCTGGATTAGCACACACAAACCGACTCGTTACGTCTAAAAGCCCTTGAGGATATCTGAAGGTTTTATCTAGCTGAGTAACAGTGCCATCACCAAAGTGATGCGTAAAGTCCGTGGTAAGCCCAATATCAGCGCCACTGAATCTATATATTGATTGCCAATCATCACCAACTGCAAATAAATAATGCCGCTCTGATTGTTCAATTAAGGACTTTAGCAGTTTCGCCCGAATCGGAGAAATATCCTGAAACTCATCGACAAGTAAATGTGTCCAAGGAGACATAAACTTTTTACTTTGTACATAATCAATAGATTGAATGATCATATCTTCAAAATCAATGGCTCCTTCATTACTTAAATATAAAGTATACTCTGCTAAAATAGGTCTAACACAAGCCAATGATTCGTTGAACTGACTCTCTAGTTTTGCAAGACTAGTAGTAGCATGTCTACATTTAAGTAAACCAAGTGATGTACTAAAGTCACTAATGAGTCGCTTACCCTTCGAACTATCTAAATAATCATGAATATCAACGATATCAGCATGCTGAACTTGTTTAACATACCTTATTAAATGGAGCCTATATTGCTCCTCTTGACACAAGAGTAAAATGGTTTCCCTAACAAACGCCCGTTTACTTATCTCATCTTGAGCAAGCTCTGACACTTTAGGCATCACCCCTTCTACACTTTCAATAATATGTAAACCTAGTTTATGGAAAGTCATACAGTCAGGGAAGGTTGGATAATGACTTGCTCTGTTTAACATTTCTTGTGCTGCTTGCTTACCATAAGCCAATAATAATACTTGTTTTGCATATGCTTGTCGGGTGTAAAACAAATACTGAGCTTTAGCCACCATCACACTGGTTTTTCCGGTGCCAGCTCCGGCCAGTAATAATTGCCGCTCATCTTGAATTACGCAGGCACGTCGCTGAGCAGCGGTCAAAGGCTGGCTTTCAACTGTGTCAAAAAACGCCTCATGCTCAGATAATTTATAATTGACATATGCTTCTTTAAATTCACTCAGATCTTGCTCAGACCAAGAGTCCAATTCCGTTAAAGTCATAATCGCATCTGTTAAATTGTGGTCAAACGTTAACTGAGCCGCCCAAGGTAACCATTGCTCACTAAACGGCGCAACGGCTGATTTAACCATATTGTATAGACCGTGTGACAAATATCTGACTTTTAGTAGTGTTTCTAGTTTTCTGATCCGGTCACATAATTCACCTCGGTGTGCAACAGCCCAAGCTTTTTGTAGAAAACACTTAAGTTCATCTGGTTTTTCTATTTTTAAAGGAATTTTTGTTGTTGTCTGACCATGTCGGATCACTAAATAGTAAACAAGCCGCTTATATTCAATCATGGGAGGGGTGTTCAAACGAGCCCATTGGTATGATTCAGACTGACCTGTTTGGCTATCTAACACTATCCCTGTATCGCTAATGGTGGTACAGATGTAAGGCGTGAAATACTTAAATATTAATGGCGTTATAAATATCACGATCGGTAACAGCTAGAGGAATATTGCTATAGCATAATTGAAGTATATGAAATCATAAAGAAAAAACTGTGTTTCACCGGTAAAGTAAACAGTTATTACAAACTACTGAAAACAAAAAACCCGATAAGTATATCGGGTTTTTTGAATGAGTTGTTAAAAAACTCTAATTTTGGTGCGGATGGGGGGACTTGAACCCCCACGCCCGAAAGCACTACCCCCTCAAGGTAGCGTGTCTACCAATTCCACCACATCCGCATATTTTCCGGCTCTAATGTTTAACTGAGGAGTTAAACAACCGAGTAACTATAGGCTACCAATCTTTATTAATTCGGTACGTCCGAAGTATTATTACCTTCAGTAGATGTCGGTACATCTGACGCTGCTGGAGCTACAATAGCTTCTACAGGTGCTTCAAGATTTTCCCACTCATCCGTCTTTTTAATTTGACCCGCAGTCAAATTACCTAAAACAATACTCAGTACAAAAAACACAGTTGCAAGAGCTGTGGTTGTTTTTGTCATAAAGTTACCCGCACCAGATGATCCAAAAACAGTTGCTGACGCACCTGCTCCAAATGATGATCCCATGTCGGCACCTTTACCTTGCTGCACTAACACCATACCAATAAGTGCTAATGCCACAATTAAATAAATTACCAATAATATTTCGTACATGCTATACGTTCCCTAATGCACTATTGCAAATGCTCACAAATGCATCTGCTTTAAGACTTGCGCCGCCAATAAGGCCACCGTCTATATCTGGTTGTATAAATAAGCTTTTACTGTTTTTATCGTTAACACTGCCACCGTAAAGAATTTGCAGCGTATCTCCAACATGCTCACTTTGCTTGCTTAGCATATCGCGAATAAACTTGTGTACAGCCTGTGCTTGTTCTGGTGTCGCCGTTTTACCGGTTCCAATCGCCCAAACGGGTTCGTATGCTAGCACAGAATTTAAGAGCGCTGCTATACCTAATTTGGAAATTACTGCATTAATTTGCTCTGCAACAACCATTTCAGTTTCTTCAGCATCTCTTTGCTGTTCTGTTTCACCAACACACAGAATAGGAATTAGCCCATTCTCTTGTGCTTTAGCAAACTTATCAGCAACTGATTCATTGCTTTCGCCGAAAATAATGCGTCTTTCAGAATGACCAACCAACGTATGCGTAGCCCCAAGTTGTTTAGCTAGTTCTGCACTCAATTCGCCGGTAAAAGCGCCTGAGTTGAACTCAGAAACCGTTTGAGTGCCAACACTTATTCCTGACTCAACCACTTTCAATAATAAAGGTGCTGGTGGAAATATAATTATGTCAACTTGTTCGTTTTTGCATTCGTTTATTGCTGTGCTGATTTCAGATACAAGCTCTACTGAGCCGTTCATTTTCCAGTTACCAGCAACTATTGGCTTACGCTGCGCCATTCGATACTCCGCATTCTAAAGCGGGTGAGATACTAACTCGACTCACCCTAAGTTACAAGATATAAAATAAAATAATTGGTTAATTGCTCACAGTTTCAACAACTTCAGCAATTTTTTGAGCAAAATCGATTACTTGCTTCTCTTGCTCGGCTTCAACCATGACTCTTATGACAGGTTCTGTTCCTGACTTTCGTAATAAAACACGACCTTTACCTGCTAGTTCATTTTCGACACTTTCAACCACAGCCAATACTTTTGGGTCTAAGGTAGGGTCCGTCGCCACAGAATACCTAACATTAATCATTTTCATAGGGTATTTAACAAACCCCAGCCCTAAATCTTGTAATGTTTTATTTTGTGAAACCATCGCGGCCAAGACTTGCAGACTTGAGGCAATACCGTCGCCTGTACTGATTAAGTCGAGATTCAATACATGCCCAGAGCTTTCTCCGCCAATTTTCCAACCGTTTTTAACCAATAATTCCATCACATAGCGGTCACCAACCTTACTACGAGCAAAATCAATGCCTTTAGCCTTAAGCGCGTTCTCTAATCCCATATTAGACATAACAGTACCAACAACGCCCCCACCTAAGGTGCCCTGTTCAAAAGCTTGGCATGCGATAATATACACAATATCATCGCCGTCAAACACTCGACCATTATGGTCAACCATCATCACTCTATCGCCATCACCATCATAGGCAATACCGACATCAGCACCATGTTCAAGTACCTGACGCTTTAAACTATCAACATGTGTCGCACCACAATTGAGGTTTATATTAACACCATCAGGCTCGCATGCGTGGCAGATCACCGATGCACCTAATTCTCGCATAACAGCTGGTGCAATATGATAAGTCGCCCCATTTGCGCAGTCGAGTACTATTTTAATCCCTTCCAAAGACAAGTCATTTGGGAATTGACCTTTACAAAATTCAATATAACGTCCATCAGCATTATCTAGTCGGTGTGCTTTTCCGAGTTGCTCCGATGGCACACAAGTCATTTTATCATCCAACATTGCTTCAATTTCAAGCTCAACTGAATCCGCAAGTTTGAGTCCATTGCCACTAAAAAATTTAATCCCATTGTCATGATATGGATTATGCGACGCACTGATCACAATACCCGCTTCTGCACGAAAAGTTTGCGTTAAGTAAGCCACTGCAGGTGTAGGCATCGGCCCTAATAAAACCACATCTATTCCAGCTGCGATAAGCCCTGCTTCCAACGAAGTTTCTAATAAATAGCCCGAGATCCGCGTGTCTTTACCTATAATGACTTTTTTCGTTCCAGATTTAGATAATACTTTTCCTGCAGCCCAGCCCAATTTCAATGCAAATTCAGGCGTAATTGGATATTCACCGACTAAACCTCTTACACCATCAGTACCAAAATATTTTCTTGTTGTCATAAAGTTACTCCATTTCTAGCTGCATGCCATACATTTAAAACATCAGCGGTTTCCTGAACATCGTGAACCCTGATAATGTTCGCGCCTTGCTGTGCACAGAGTAAAGCACCAGCCAAACTCGCAGCAATACGCGCGTCAGTTTCTCGATTTAATAATTGACCAAACATAGACTTGCGTGATAAACCCGCCAGTAAGGGTAGTTTAAGCTGAGTAAATTGTTCAAATTCACCGAGCAAACTAAAATTATGTGCCAAACTTTTGCCAAAACCAAACCCTGGATCAAGGATCAACCGCTCCTTAGCTATTCCGACTTGCTCACAAGCCGCAATACGTTGCTCAAAAAACGCTTTTACTTCTCCAAATAAGTCAACGTAAGATGGATTTGCTTGCATGGTTCTTGGTTTACCCTGCATATGCATTAAACAAATGGGGACATCTGAATATTTTGCAGCTACCTGTAATGCATTTGGTTCCTGTAATGCACGTACATCATTGATAATATCTGCACCAGATTCAATTGCAGCTTCCATTACCTGCGCTTTACTCGTATCAATTGAAATCACGCAATCAGAAACATCTCTAATCGCAGTAATCACGGGGATAACCCTTTTTAATTCCTCTTCACAGGTAACATCTGGTGCGCCGGGCCGCGTAGATTCACCACCAATATCTAAAATAGTTGCACCTTGCTTTAGTAATACTTTGGCTTGTTCTACGGCATGTCCAGTAGTGAGGTAAGCACCGCCATCAGAAAATGAATCGGGTGTTACGTTAATTATCCCCATCACTTGAGGCACAGTCAGATGTAAGGCTCGATCCCGAGGTAAAGTTAACGTAGTCATGATGTACCCTAGCTTAATAACAACCCCACCAGTAAAGTAGTTAGTATAATAATCACTTTACTCGAAATTCAGGCTTCTATATTTATTTAATATTAAAAAGCCCCGAATATACGGGGCTTTTTCATTGCTGGGTATTTTAACCGTTATTCCGGACTATCATCAAGCTCTGTACTTGATTCAGAATCAGAAGTTGGCTTTTTTTCTGTATCTTTCGCATCACCATCAGATTTAGACGGTTTTGCTTTCGGCTTAATGTCATGTGCATCACGTGGAGGTCTCACCTCTATGCGAGCCATTAAGTCATCAATCTGAAGCGCATCAATTGTTTCATACTTCATAAGTGCGTCTTTCATGCTATGAAGCACATCCATATTATCTTTTAAAATCTGCTCTGCTCTATCATAGTTACGCGTCACAAAACCTTTAATCTCAGAGTCAATCAATTTGGCCGTCTCATCCGACATGCCAGACATACGTTGTGAGCCACCACCCATGTACATTTCATTCTGATCTTCCATGTACATTTGTGGACCAAGCTTGTTACTTAACCCCCACTGAGTGACCATTTTTTTCGCAATATCTGTTGCACGTTCAATATCATTACTTGCTCCAGTTGTTACTTTATCATCACCGTAGATAAGAGCTTCTGCGATACGACCACCATAGAGGCTAGATAGCATCGACTCCAAATGCTCTTTAGAATGACTCACTCTATCTTGTTCTGGTAAGTACATAGTGACACCTAATGCACGACCTCGGGGAATTATGGATACTTTATATACTGGGTCATGCTCAGGCACTAATCGACCAACAATTGCATGTCCAGCTTCATGGTAAGCGGTCATCTCTTTCTCATGCTCGCTCATTACCATGGACTTACGTTCAGCACCCATCATTATTTTATCTTTTGCAGCATCAAACTCCGCCATACTTACCTTGCGCTTATTTCCACGCGCTGCAAATAAAGCGGCTTCATTAACTAAATTAGCTAAGTCTGCACCAGAAAAACCTGGGGTACCACGTGCGATTACCGAAGACTCAACATTGTCATCTAACGGCACTTTACGCATATGAACATTCAAAATTTGCTCACGACCACGGATATCAGGTAATCCAACAACAACTTGTCTATCAAATCGGCCAGGTCTTAGCAACGCTGGGTCAAGTACATCTGGTCGGTTAGTCGCAGCAATAACAATTATGCCTTCATTGCCTTCAAAACCATCCATTTCCACCAGCATTTGGTTAAGTGTTTGTTCACGCTCATCGTGACCTCCACCCATACCAGCGCCACGTTTTCGGCCAACAGCATCAATCTCATCAATAAAGATAATACAAGGTGCTGCTTTTTTAGCTTGCTCGAACATATCTCTTACGCGAGACGCACCCACACCAACAAACATCTCAACAAAATCAGAGCCCGATATTGTAAAGAAAGGCACTTTAGCTTCTCCAGCAACAGCCTTTGCTAACAATGTTTTACCCGTTCCAGGAGGGCCAACCATCAGTACGCCTTTAGGAATACTGCCGCCTAATTTTTGGAACTTTGATGGATCTCGTAAAAAATCGACCAATTCAGTAACATCTTCTTTAGCTTCATCACATCCGGCAACATCTGCGAACGTCGTTTTCACTTGATCTTCGCTCATTAAGCGCGCTTTACTTTTACCAAAAGACATTGCGCCCTTGCCACCGCCACCTTGCATTTGACGCATAAAGAAAATCCATACGCCGATCAGCAATAACATCGGGAACCAAGAAATAAAGATGTTTGCCAAAAAAGATTGCTCTTCTGGCTTTACGCCTTTAACGTTCACATCATTTTTAAGTAAGTCATTAATGAGATCTGAATCTTGCATAGGTATAATCGTTTGAAAACGTTCGCCATTTCCCTTTATACCAGTAATAGTACCTGTATAACGGTCAACGTTAACATCTCGAATTGCACCGCTGCGCACTTCTTTCACAAATTGTGTATAACTCGTTTGACGATCAATTTGATCGCCGCCATTGAAGCCCTGAAACACGGTCATTAGCACCACTGCTATAACCAACCAGAGTATTAAATTCTTTGCCATATCGCTCAAGGGGTTAACCTCTTGTATTCAAAATTGTTTAAATTCAACTTAATGCTGTCCAACTGTACTACAGTTTGTAGCCTGTCGCCACTATATATACTTCTCTAGAACGGGGTCTAGACGCTTTTGGTTTACGTATCTTTACCACATTGAAGCATTTTCGTACTTCTTGAACAAACTGATCAAAACTCTCACCTTGAAACACTTTCACTGCAAATGCCCCATTTTTCCTTAAAACTTGATGACACATATCAAGTGCAAGTTCTACCAAATACATGCTACCTGCCTGATCCGTCGACATGTTACCACTCATATTAGGTGCCATGTCAGAGAATACCACATCAACATTTTTCCCGCCTATACGATTTAGTAAAGCGTCCAAAACTGCCTCTTCACGAAAATCACCTTGTAAAAAATCAACACCGGGTAATGAATCCATAGGCAAAATATCACATGCGATGACTTGCCCTTTGGACCCAACTTGCTCGGCTAGATATTGTGACCAACTCCCGGGAGCAGCTCCAAGGTCGACAACACTCATGCCAGGCTTTATTAATTTATCCCTTTGTTGCACTTCTTCTAACTTAAAGACGGCACGAGAACGAAAGCCTCGTTTTTGTGCCTCTTGAACATAAGGGTCATCAACATGCTCTTTTAACCAGCGCTGAGAACTCGCTGAGTGTTTTTTATTTGTCATTATTCGCTGCAACTCATTAGTAATATTGTCTAGATGGCGGTAGAATACCAATAATTCAAGCCTACATTTAGTAAATTGTACCAATATGACTTTATCAAATAAACAAAAGCAGTACTTAAAAGGACTAGCACACCCGTTAAAACCCGTTGTTTTACTTGGCGCAAACGGTTTAACTGAAGGTGTTGTCATGGAAATTGACCACTCACTAAGCATTCATGAACTAATCAAAGTAAAAGTACCAACTAACGATCGTGAAACGAAACAACTGATTTTCGACGCTATCGTAAGAGAAACTAAAGCTTATAAAGTGCAAACTATTGGTCATGTCATTATTTTGTATCGCCAAAGTGAAGAAAAAAAGATTCAGTTACCTCGCACATAATTCGGTAAACGCCACGGCTCATTCCTGTGGCGTAGTCTGCGCCACTTCAATGGCCTGCCTAATAAAACCGGTTGTAAGTTCGTTAATAACACCACTTTCAGCGTTTAACAGTAAACTAAATCCGATGTCATACTCAGGAATGACCACAACATCCGTTCTATAGCCTTGTACCCAACCACTGTGGTAATAAAGAGTAACGCCTTCAAATTCATAAATACGCCACCCTAACCCATAATATGCTTGCGTAATATAATCTCGCCAAATTCTTCGCCTTAACTCCCGCTTTGTACGTGTATACGGGCGACTTTGGATCATCAATGCATCTAAAGATAGAACATCAGGGTAATAACCAAGCTGTAGCTTAAGCCACTGAATCATATCAGCAGCACTGGCATTGATACCCGCAGCAGGTGTCACTTTGTAATAGTTTGTTTTTAACTTTGCGGTATGCCAACGCTTGCGCCCTAAAACATGAGGCAATGCGTAATTCTGGTCTTGAGTCATATTATCTAAACCAACCCCACCATCATTCATATTTAACGGTGCAAATATAAACTCTTCAAGCCATTGCTCGTAAGTGATCCCCGTCGCTCTATAAATGACGTCAGATATCACACTAAACATAACGTTCTGATATCCATAACATTGCCCCGGATTGCAAATTTTATCCACAGAGACTAAACGCTCGACAATTTTCTCATATCGCATTCTAGATTCAATTAAATTATCGTACGCATTGGGCACTAATCCACTTGAGTGGCTGAGCAAATGATACAGCTTTAGATGTTTATACTCAGACAACGCAAACAAAGGTAAATACTCACTTACTTTGTCATCTAGAGAAATTCGATTTTCACTGACCAATTTAGCACTTAAAGAACCAGCAAAGGTTTTTGACACTGAAGCCAATCTAAAGCGTGTGTGAATATTCACTTTCTGCCCGTTTTTTACTCTAGTACGGCCATACCCTTGTGCTTTACCACCAAATTTTCCGTGAACAATACTTAATGCAGCCCCAGGAATTGATTTTTCTTTGAGTTTACGCTCGACTTGCTTAGAATAGCTGTTCAAAAATTGGTTCCACTGTTTTTTTGCCACATCCGTTGCAAAGGAAGGCGCAGTGAATAGCCAAAGTATGGCAAGAACTAGAAACTTCATATTGACCCATTCTTTTTTTAGTGATGGGAGTGTACACGAAGTTCTACCTTGTTTGTAAGGCTGTATAACTATATTAACGCGATTGAGGTATTTGGATGCGGTTATTTTTCTGTTTTATTATTTTGTCTTTTACATTTGGCTGCGCGTCAACAAAAAAGCTGGCACCAAAGCTCAATATCCCAGCAAAACCATTACTGACAAAAGAGGTTTACCAACTAAGTTACACAACGGAGTTAGACTCCGCGCGTATTAAGTCAGTACAACTACCTGCTCATCCAATAGAAAAAAACAACACAGTTCGTATCGTCTCAGATAAGGTTGGCATGACTGATACTTTAAAAGCTCACCTCATAGCTGCACTCAATAAGAAAAATTTAAAAATAGTAACCACGAGTAAAGCTGATTACATACTAACAATTCACCAATTAGATTTAGAGTTTGGGTCAGAAAAAACCTACACACTTAACCAACCTCGCAAACCACACGCTTTTTTTACACAACTAGCCCAGCAAGTGCCCAGTTACCAATGTACAAACATCATCGCGTCAGTCAGCATGCGATTAACCCATCAGGCGTCGTCTGACGTTGTATGGTTCGCCAAATCATCCATTGATAGCGCAAGCTTCCAAGCGATACCACTGCAGCTTAATTATACTAAGACAGAAAAAATCACCAATGAACACGCCGTTATTGCATTCATTGTAAAACACAATACCGAAACCGCTCGTAAAGCCCGTTTTAACCAAAATATCACGCCTCCTGCTTATGATGTTAAAACGGTAATTAGCCAACCTACTAAAATTGCTGGCGCTTGCACTGAAACAGAAGTCAGTGCCCTTAGTAGTGCCATGCAAACATCATTGACCAACTTACTTATCGATAAAATAAACATTCAGTAATACATACAATTTCTTACAGTTAATACTCCTGAAAACATCCTATAATGGTGACCAACATTAGTTTGGTGACCATTATGCAGCTGTTTTTCAAAACTTTAATTAGTTTACTTATGTTTAGCGCCTGTACCGTGTCTGCGTCAAGTCGATTATATTCGGATAATACTCTGCTTCCCTCTGATGGATTTGCGTGGGATTGGACTTTTGGTGCAAGCGCCTACATTGAGGACCCGTACTTAATTGGTATGCCCAGTAACAATAAGGGCTTTGAACTCGAACTTACACTTTCCCTATCCTATGACAATCTGTTTGTTGATATAGATAACAGCCAGCTAAGTGGTGGGTTTATCATTGGCTATACGCTACCAAGCATTAACACATGGCAATTAGATATTATCGGTACGCAAATTCAAAAAGGATTTAATGAAACAGGGTTAGAGCTTTATAAACTCGATGTGCTGCCCGAATTAGCTGGTATTAATGCACGAGCATATGACTATAATGCAGGGTTACGTTTGAGCAAACGATTTTCCGACTCATTATTTTCAATCGAACTACTCAATGACATTTCCAATGCCCATAATGGCTGGATACTGTCTTCATTTTTCAGTCATATTACACCTTGGAGAAACTGGGAGTTTCGAGCAGCTGTTGGTCTAAATGCATATTCTCCAGAATTCACCGACTATTATTTTGGCATTACGCCTAATGAAGTGACCCCCTTTAGGCCGAGTTATAGTGCGAATACTTCTTTTAGTCTTGTCACCGAACTTCATGCTGAATATCCACTCAATGAACATTGGATTTTCCTTGCAGGGTGGATGTCAACTCTGTATTCCGAAGATATCTATAACAGCCCTATAATCAGACAATATTACCACCACAAAGCCAAGGTTGGCGTAAGATATGTATTTTAATAGCTTGTCTGTCTTGTTCTTGATGCAACTCACACCAGAGGCCGCAATCCCAATACTGCCGACTCTTTTGGTACAACCTGAGCGCTGTATAGCGCTTAGAAAAGGCCGAAACTGCTATGCCCAACTAACTTTTAGTTGGGACTTGCCCATTGCAGCGAACTACTGTTTAAAAAGTAGCAATAGCGAAAGTGTGCTTTATTGTTGGCAGGCTGCAAAAAGTGGGCATGTCGAGCACGAATTTAGTCAACAGAAAACACACGAATATCAATTAATAAATAGTGACACCGGCGCCATACTTGGGCAAACTCAAGTACATGTGCAATGGGTTTATAAGAACCGTCAGAAAAAAAGACGTTGGAGATTATTTTAATGGACAATTACGGCACAATTTTATTAGTAGAAGATGATGCATCCCTTGCACAATGGGTTGCCGACTACTTAAATAACCAAGGTTATACGACACATGTTTGTGAGCGAGGAGACAAAGTTGTTGCAATGGTTAAGTCTCTAACACCTGATATTGTGCTACTCGATGTCATGCTACCTGGTCAAGATGGTATTAGCGTTTGTAGAGAATTACGACAATTCTACCACCAACCTATCATTATGCTAACAGCACGAGATGAAGAAATGGATGAAGTTATTGGCCTTGAAGTTGGCGCCAGTGACTACGTTATAAAACCAGTAAGGCCTCGTGCCCTGCTTGCTCGTATCAAAGCCATGTTACGCGCAGCACAAGAAACTAAGGTAATAGAAAATAATGATTCCAACGTTATCAACGTCGGTAATTTAAGTATAGATACTCAAGCCCGTAAAGTTTCATTGCAAGGTATTGAAGTCAACATTTCAAGTGCCGAGTATTTGTTATTACATTTCCTTGCTTCAAATGCGGGTGAGGTAGTATCTAGAGACTCAGTCTTTAAAGCGACCAAAGGTCGAGAATACGACGGTCTCGACCGCAGTGTCGATGTTTTAATTTCAGCACTTCGCAAGAAGTTCAATGACGATCCACAGCAACCTGAAAAAATAAAAACCATTTGGGGAAAAGGTTATTTGATGGTGCCCAGTGCATGGTAATTTAATTCGGTGAAGAAACTCTACTTATATTTATTAACAAGCGCACTTGTATCCATTGTTGTGTTGGGTTGGCTTATTGATACGCTCAATCAACAAACAGCGCCAACTGAAGATAGTTTTGGTTGGCAAAGCACTTTAACGGGTGGCTTTGCATTGCAAATAGCCAGGCAACCGGAGCATCAACGAGCCTCGTTTGCCAAAGGCCTAAGTGCTGATTTTGACGTAACTCTAACGTATAAACAAGGTGACACGCTCGCCTTACCTCATGAGCTAAAGCAGCAAATGGCCCTGAAAAAAGAGCTTGTTCTTGAGGATGAATTGGGCTTTTATTTATTGAAAACCCATGATAATTTACTCCCTGATTACCTTGAATTAAGACTACAAAAACCAGAACTCGAACAAAGTAACGATGTGTTACTTACCTTGCTTTTTTATGCTGGGGTATGTGGATTTATGTGGTTTATTCTGTCTCCCCTAGCTAAAAGGCTATCCGTACTCACAGAAGCCGCTAAGCAATTTGCCAGTGGTGACTTAAGTGCTCGCATAAAAGTAAACCACTTCACATATATTAAAGATGTAGAGCTTACCTTTAACCGAATGGCGAACCAAATTGACAAGCTGCTTGCTGAAAATAAGCTCATGGCATCAAGTTTATCCCACGATATACGTACGCCTGTGGCGTGTTTGCGTTTTGGATTAGACGCCGCCATAGAGGAACCGGATTTAAATCAAGTTCGTTCTATTTTAGTACGTATGGAAAACGATCTAGATCAAATGGAAGACATGCTGGCAAGCTATTTGTCGTTTGCAACACTTGAGCAAAAAGCACATTTGCTGACTTTTGAATCGACACAGGCACAAACCTACATAGCTGCACTCATAGACCAAATACAACCAAAGCTTACTAAAGCTGACCTCATCGGAAGCTACGATGTTGACCCGCAAGTATACTTATATGCCGACTTACATTGGCTCGCGCGTGCCATTACCAACCTACTCAGTAATGCGTGTGAGTTTGCATCGCGTAATATTTTGGTCAGAGTACAACAACATGAGCAATTAATATTAATCGACGTAGAAGATGACGGGCCTGGTATAGCCCCAAATAATTGGCACAAAGTATTTAGTCCATTTTTCCAAGAACAAAACCACCGTAACCGTGATGAGAAAGGATACGGATTAGGCCTTGCAATCGTTGCGAAAGTGGTTGACTGGCATCACGGTAAAGCATCAGTATCGCAATCTGAGACACTTGGTGGCGCAAAGTTCACATTAAGTATCGACTGTAAACCAAATAAAGCAGTGTAAATATACTTCAACACCCACTTCTCAGCAACAGCTCAAATCAATGATAGATAAACATTTTTATGTATTTTAGAACACAGATTTTCGCAGCTTAAACATTACAGTATGCGCTGCTATCTACTTTCGTTCTAGATCATGGTAGTTTCAATGTAATTAGCACTTTTTATTTACTATTAATTACAGTAAATTGTGGGCGCCGTTATAAAAATAGAGAAGTATAAACAATATGAGCAGTGTACGCGGAGAGTTTAGCTCTCGCTTTGGTTTCATTATGGCCGCAGCAGGTTCAGCTGTCGGTCTTGGCAATATTTGGGGCTTTCCAACACAAACAGCGAGCAACGGTGGTGCCGCATTCGTGCTCGTCTACTTAATTCTGGCTTTTTGTCTCGCATATCCAGCCTTAATGGCTGAACTCGTTATTGGCCGACACGGCCAAGCTAATGCGGTATCTTCATTGCAAAAATTATCGGATAGGCCCATTCATAAACGCTTCGCGTTTTTCGTCGGGTTCGGCGGTATTATTTGTGCAGGTCTAATTCTCAGCTTCTACGCAATCGTTGCTGGATGGATGTTCAGCGCAACACTTGAACCCTTGACTAAGCTTACCGGTACAACCAATGTGACCAGCTGGTTAAACACACAGTCGTTAAACCGAGATCTCATTTTTACGTCACTCTTTATCATTTTGACAATTTCTATTATTAGTAAAGGAGTCGAAAACGGTATTGAAAAGTGGTCAAAAAGGCTAATGCCTGCGCTGCTTAGTATTCTATTTCTGCTTATCGTTTACGTACTAATGCAAGATGGCGCGAGTGATGGTCTTAAAGCCTATTTGATCCCTGATTTCTCATCCATTTTAAACCCTGATTTATTAGTGAGCGCATTAGGGCAGGCCTTCTTTTCTCTATCTCTTGGCACCAGTGTCATGATCATTTACGGCTCTTACATTAGTAAAAAAGAAAATTTAGTATCTTTAGGCGCCTATGTAACACTCATCGATGTTCTCATTGCTTTTGTCGCGGGATTACTTATTATTCCAGCGATGTATGTAGCTCAGGCGCAAGGGGTTGAAATATTCGCTGCCGATGGTTCCCTACTCTCTGAAGATACCTTGGTATTTCAAGTTTTACCTGCGTTATTTAGCAGTATGGGACAAATGGGCCTATTTGTTGGATTTGCATTCTTTGCATTGATGAGTATTGCAGCGTTGACTTCCTCTATTTCAATGCTTGAAGCACCAGTGTCATACGCCGTCGAAAAATTTGCACTAAAACGCATTCAAGCAACATGGATTATTGGTGTACTGATCACCATTGTCAGCTTTACCATCATTTTTAACTTCAATACCTTATTTGGTTTAGTGGTCAGTGCTACGACACAGTTTGGTCAACCACTACTAGGCATGTTTTGTTGTGTATTCGTAGGCTGGCTCTGGAGCCGCAGTGCGTTACTTAAAGAAATTGAATCTGGTAGCCCTGACATTGCAGCAAGTTGGTTTTGGAAAGTTTGGCCTTGGTACATTAAGTTCATTTGCCCATTGGCCATCGCCTTAGTGTTCATTCATTCCTTATAGATTTGACAAACATTATAATTAAGGTGCTGAGCACAGCATCTTAATTATGAAAGACATAAACCATATTTCATTTATGTTTGAGCACCATATCTTGGTGTGCAATACCATCTTCTAAATATGACTCACCTATCGCATGAAAGCCTAAGCCTTGATAAAAACTCAGCAATTGAGTTTGCGCAGATAAAAAAATGTCTCTTGCTTCTTTATATGTACTTGCTAACTCGATAGTTCGACTCATTAATTGGCTTGCAAGTCCCACCCCTCTATGCTTTTCATGGACTAAAACACGCCCTATTGCACATGTACGTATGTCCTTACGGTAGGTACGGGCATACGCGGTTATCACGCCATCCTGCTGAGCATAAATATGATACGTATCTAAATGGTGGTCAATGTCATCTAATTCAGGATAAGGGCATGCTTGTTCAACAACAAACACATCCACCCTTGCTTTCATTATCTGAAACAGCGTTATCGTATCAAGTTCACTAAATCGTTTAATATGCCACTGCATCGATCATTCCCTAAGAAAAAAGCCCAGCATATTAGCTGGGCTCAAATTTATTTTATTAGCCCATATTATGCAAACAATCGCTCTAACTGATCGCAAATTGTGCTGAGATTAACTTGATCATGTTCGATAGTTAAATCCACATAACCATCTGAGCGAAACGCTCTATCCAGTTCAATCAAAACATGTGTTTTATGTGTTTCTGGCACAAAAGAAAGCTCAATTTCTTGTATCCCAAATATAGATTGGTTGTTCGGTCTATACTCTAACTCTTGATAACAACCAGAAAGAGACTGAAAATCGGACGCTTTCAAGTAACCTTGTTCAACATCGGCTTTAATTAAAGAAAAACCCAACTTCTCCATTGCTGCCATGCAAGTTTTAACGGCTTCGTTAGGGTAAATATGTAAAGTGTCTTTATCCGACGGATCCAATGCTAAATCAATGTCCAGCCCGGTTTCTAACCATACAAAACTATAGTTATAGCCAGCGTTGATTTCTGTAATTGGGGTTTCAGAGTGCAAACGTGCTTCAAATGGGATCACAACTTGCTCTTCTGGGCCTATATTAAACCGTTCACCGATATGCCACTTTTCAATAACATGATTAGTAAAATACTCTCCATCATCACTTTCATGTTTTATCCGCGTCATTAAAGCTAATTCTAGCCCTGAGACTTCTTGTACAACATCACCGCCATTAACAATAATTTGAGCTTGGAATTTTTGTCCAGGATTCAAATGCTCAGTTTCTAAAACAGTATCGACTTTCGCGGCACCGATACCCACTGATGCAAGGATTTTTTTAAACATTAAGTCTCCTGTTCGAGATTGCTCCTTTATTGGCATCTTAACCATAAATATTCACTCTTGTCAGCGAAAATTTACCTCATTAGACAGAATATCTTATTCTTAACCCAGTTAACCGCAATTACGTTACCCCTAGTTTTAAAAAAATTAATTTATAAATCAGTGAGTTTTGATACACTTTAATTACTCATTATCGACTGTTAGTTACCAAATGGAATTACTGTTTTTCGCCATAGCGTTTGTTTGTGGTTTTGCTGTATATCAGTTGAAATTGCCGCCACTTATTGGCTTTTTAATGGCTGGTTTCGTGCTCAATTTACTTGGCTACCATACTACAGCGTTATTAACCTCCCTTGCTGATTTAGGCGTAACATTATTATTATTTTCGATAGGCCTGAAACTTAAGCTCTCAAACTTAATCAAACCACAAGTATGGGCCCCAGCAACATTACATATCGTCGTTTGTACTGCATTTTTCACTAGCCTTTTACTTTTATTAGCCTATGCATCACTGCCGCTCTTTACAGAATTATCGTTGACAAGTGCTATGCTGGTCGGCTTCGCATTCAGCTTTTCAAGTACTGTTTTTGCTGTCAAAGTATTAGAAGAGCGTGGAGAAATGGCGACACTTCACGGCAAGATTTCTATCGGTATTCTCGTTATGCAAGATATTTTTGCTGTGGCCTTTTTGGCTATAAGCACCGGTAAAATACCCAACATGTGGGCTTTGGTATTACTTGTCAGTCTATTCGTATTCAAACCTATTATGTTTTGGGTCTTAAATCGCTCTAAGCATGGTGAATTACTGCCCCTGTTTGGCTTTTTCTTTGCCCTCATCATTGGATATCATGCATTTGAGTTTGCTGGCCTTAAGGGTGACCTAGGAGCGCTTATTATCGGCATGATGTTTGCTCCACATAAGAAAGCAGGTGAACTATCCAAATCATTACTTAATTTAAAAGATATCATGCTTGTTGGGTTCTTTTTAAACATCGGATTAAATGCGAACATATCAGCCTATGCGCTGTTCATAGCCTTGCTACTTGTCATTGTTTTACCATTAAAGGTTGGGTTGTACTACGCTTTTACTAATCTCTTTAGATTACGCGCAAGAACGTCTCTACTCAGTGCATTTACACTCTCTAATTACAGCGAATTTGGCTTAATTGTTTGTGCTGTCGCGGCGTCTAGCGGTGCAATTACCTCTGATTGGTTAGCTGTTGTCGCTATTGCGGTCTCACTCACATTTGTTCTCGCATCGCCGCTAAACAAAAGAGCTAATGAAATATATGTCAAAATCGAGCCTTTATTACTCAAGTTCGAAAGCGCCACACGCTTAGAAGAAGAGCTTCCGGTGAATTTAACCAATACACAAATCGTCATTTTTGGCATGGGCAGAATAGGAACTGGTGCATATGAAACCATCGAAACCTCCAACTCAGGTGTTATCGCTGGGATAGATATAAAACCTGAAGTCGTTGAACGACATGTTAAGCGTGGCCGAAGAGTATTGCTCGCCGATGCAACAGACCCTGACTTTTGGCAACGAGTTAATCATTCTAATGTCGAAATGGTGATGCTTGCTATGCCTAAACATATGCAAAATATATATGCACTAGAGCAGCTCAATGCATCTGGCTTCAGCGGACAAGTAACTGCAATAGCAAACTACCCAGATCAGCAAAAAGAACTCGAAGATATGGGCGTAGATTACACCTATAACTTCTATTTAGAAGCCGGTAGTGGTTTCGCAGAACACGTAAAGCAAAAATTGTTTTCTTAAATTCATTTAGTTTTCTCAGTACTATAAAAGGTACTGAGAACTATTTTTATTTTCGCATCAATATCTTACTTCTAGACGTCTAGATTATCGATACAAATTCTCCCCGATTATCCCCCCTTGCGATTTACAAAACTTTACATCTAAGTTAGTAATCTCAGCATAAAACAGAGTACACTGGCTTTATTCGAAAATACGTAAGTATCTATTTTTAACACAAAAATTATTTAATTCTTGGAGTATCTATGAATATCTCCCACAGTGTTAAAGTATTCCTAAGAGGGTAAAAAAATGCTTAAAACCAAACCAGTAAATCAATTCTCTGCTGTTGTTGATGATATCAAAGCCGGCCCTTTTTCTGATTTGCAAAACCGTTTAGATGCGCTTCAAGACAACGGAATGACAGCGTTGACAATACGCAGTATTTTATTTCATAAAATGTTAGATCTACACTCAGTTCCCGCTGAACATTTCTTAAGGGAGCAAGCAACCCCACAGCGCCTTGACGACCCTGCCTTAATTGAGAAATTGAATGCGCTTGGGTTTTATCGGAAGCAGCGTTGCGTCATGCACTAGACAGAATTATGGGAGCCTACATACTCCCGTATAGGCTGGCAATGCCCGTCGCCAGCCTATTTTTTATTATCTAAAAAATGAAAACCATTAAAGGTTTTCTAAAAAGTCCTCATCAAAGTCAGTTGGTTCTTCATTAACAGGTGGGTTTCCATCATGCAGCTCGTATAATTGACGTTGAAAGTATATGTCTTTCATAAATACATATGGGTCTAAAGACTCCTTTAGTAAACTCTCTTGCGCCATAAGCGACGCTCTCGCCTCCACTGCGCGTAACGCAAAAATTAGGAGAGTTTGCGGTGTAGTTAATGCAATTTCAGGTAAAACGACTTTATCGACCACATCGCCAACGACATTTCTTACCGTTGAAGGCCCCATTGCAGGTAACATCACGTACGCACCATCACCAACTCCCCAAACCCCTAACGTTTGACCAAAGTCCTCGTCTTTATGCTCTAGTCCAAAGTTACTGGCAACATCAAATATACCAAGCACGCCAACTGTTGAATTAATTAAAAACCTCGCAACATTAACCCCCATATCACCGGGCTTACCTTGTAAACCCGCATTGACTGCATCGATAGGCGCTGCAATATTAGTCGTAAAATTAACAAGGCCTGCTCTTACGGGGGTGGGTGTTACTGCTAAATACCCTTGCGCTGCTGGGCGAAGAATATATGTGTCTAGTACATCCATGTTAAAGTCATAAATTGGACGGTTTATAGACTGCAATGGATCTCGTTCGTCTTTTTTCTCTTCAGGAACGCTCGTACAGCCTGAAAGAATGGTTAGTGCGATCAGTGCACTATAAATAGGTTTAAACATTTAGCTTCCTGTACTCGTAATTACACGACTAATCTCTACGGTATGTTTTTGATTGCCTTCTGTAAGCCTTATGACCGAGGATTCTCCCTCAAGTTCACCTGGGCTTATCATAACGGAACCATCTACGGACACACGTGCCGTAATGATCACATTGTCAAAACTCGAAAGTTTTAATTCCGGCATCATTGCCATACTATCATCTAGAGTGACAGTTAAAGGCAAGTTAAAATCTGTAAGTTTTTCTACCGCAAGCGGCATTTTTGGCCCACCTGCTGCCTTTACAAACACAAATAAAGTTGCATTATTTGGCAATGAAGAACGTAACCCTTCCGCCAATGTGACTGTCACCGAAAGTATAGGAGTCCCTAACATTGGCTGTGGTTCAATCTCAATCAGTCGCGCTGTGATCTCTTCAATACGTTGAGAAATCATGCTATAACGCGGGTCTGACTCGTTTATTGTAGAGAGCAACACTTCAAATGCACTTTTCGCTTCATGCCAGTCCTGACGTTCATAAGCTATCAATGCGAGTAAAGAAATTGCATCAATATTTTTCGGATCCGACTGTAGCACTTGAGATAACATTTGAGCAGCACGGTTCATTCCTGTCTCGGAGCCTTCCACTAGCAATACTTGGCTATAATTGACCAAGATATTATTATTTTTTGGGTTCATGCTCAGTGCTTTTTCAAACGCTTGTTTTGCCATTTCATAGTCGTTAAGTGACATTGCAACACGGCCAAGTAGCATCCACGCAACAGCATCATCACCACTATTGGCTAACTTGGTACGAAGCCCTAATGCAAAAGCTTGCAACTCATTCTGAGTAAGAGGTTCACCTTGTTGCATGACGGCTCTCTCTCCGAACTCAGGCAGTTTTTCAATCGCATGATACCAGTTCTCTATTTGCGTCTGACTGCCTGTAAAGCTATAAAAAACACTGCTAACAGCTAATGTAAATGCCACCCCAGTCAGGGCGAAAATTCGATTATTACCTCGGCTATTGAGTTGTTTCTCTGGAGACAACTCGTGATAGAGCCTTTGTTTCAATTCAAGCACAGATTCATCATGAATAATTTGTTCTATTCGTTGACTAGTTAAGTCTTGTTTTAATTCATCAAGACGTTGATGATAAATCACTATCCGCTCAGCGTTCGCATCATGGTCTAACGTTAGTACATTCTCTTTTCGTAAAAAAGGCACTGCAACAAATAACAGCGCTAACACAGTGAGTAGCGCAAACATACCCCACATTTGCATCATTTCATTCATTATTGCTGCTCCTTATGCTGATACTGAGCAATCAATTTAGTCAACTTAGCTTCATCATTCGCATCCCACACTTGCTTCCTCGACGCCTTTTTTTGCCGAAATACGATAAAGCCAAAACCAACTACCACTATAAAAATGGGCAATACCCACAAAATAATTGTCGCTGGCGTGACCGGTGGCTGATAATGTACAAAGTAGCCATAACGATCGATCATATAATCAATCACTTCTTCCTTTGTTTTCCCTTCATGGACCAAAGTGACGACTTTATCTCGCAAATCTTTCGCTACAATTGCATCAGAATCAGCAATATTCTGGTTCTGACATTTCGGACAACGAAGTTCATGAGTCAACTCCTTAAAGGTTGCCGCACGCTCTTGTGATGAAAATTCATACTTATCTTCTACCGTATGTCCTGCGAAGCTCATTAGCATCGTCAATATCATCAATACATCTTTCATTGTGACAGCTCCTGAATAGCTGGTGCAAACTTCGCTCTCCACACTCGAGGATTGATATCACCTGTATGATGTAGCAATATCTTCCCTTCTTTATTAACTAAAAATGTCTCTGGTGCACCAGATACACCTAAATCTAGTGCTAATGTTCGTTCTAAATCTAAAATATTAAATTGATACGGATCTCCCGCTCTGTCTAACATTGACTTCACTTCTACTCTAAGCGCATTCATATCAAACTGGTCGCCAAAATCTGGGTCATAAGCTTGTTCATAATATAAACCAATAATACGAACACCTTGACTTCGAAGCTGCGCTAAGTAGCCTAACTCAGCAATACATGTTGGGCACCAAGTACCCCACACATTCAGTAAATACACTTCACCGAGTAAGTCAGTATTTTGCCACTGTTTTTCATCGTCCATTAAATCAGGCAACGTAAAGCTCGGCATTACCTGCCCTATACGGCCTGTTTGCAACTCACGAGGATTACCAAATAACCCTTGGTACAAAAACACACATAAAAACATGAATATCAAAAATGGTATGATTGCTATCAATTTCTTATTCATATTTTAGCCTCTGCCGTTTCAGTGTATTTAGGTCGTCTACGATAACGCTTATCTGCCACAACCAAGAAACCAGCTATAGAGATCAATAATCCGCCTAACCACATCCAACGTACATATGGCTTGTGATAAATCCGCAATGACCAGTTGCCATTACTTAATTGCTCACCCAGAGCTAGGTATAAATCGCGGAAAAAGCCATCATCGATTGCCGCCTCAGTCATAAATTGCATACCGACATCATACAAACGCTTTTCTGCATACAATTCAGTCACTATACTCCCTTCTTTTAGCACATTAACGACGCCTGCATGGCCACTGTAATTAGGGCCTCGAATTTCCTTCACGCCTTCAAACCGGTATGTGTATTCATTAAGTACCGCGGTATCACCAGCTTTCATACTCACTGAGCGCTCCACTGAATACGCAGATGTTAGTGCTACACCTGCAACCACAAACGCGATCCCTACATGACCTAAGATCATTGCCCAATAGCTCATGCTTTGTCGCTTAAAACCACTCAGGATATGTTTTTCTACCGTCACTTTCTCAAAAATATCTAACAGAGCACCCAATACAATCCAAACCCCTAGTGCCGTTGCCACAAAGGTAAGTATTGAGACGGTATCGTAGCTACTATATAACCAAGAAGCTGTTAACAGTAATGCTGCCGCGACTAAACCTAGCGCTTTCTTCGCCAGTGGTGTCAATTTATTCTGCTTCCATCTTAATAAAGGTGCAATTCCAAGTAATAATGCAAAAGGCACAATTAGCACTGAAAACATTTGATTGAAAAATGGCACACCAATAGAAATAGAACCAAGCCCCAGTTCTTTATGGATCATGGGTAACAATGTCCCCAACAACACAATTAGCGTCGCAACCACCAAAAATATATTATTGGCCCATAGTGAGACTTCCCTAGACAATAGTTTGTACCGCCCTTCACTTTTTACTTCAGACACTCGCATAGCATATAAAGCTAAACTGCCGCCGACAACCACGAGTAAAAAAGTCAAAATAAACAGCCCTCTATCTGGATCCGTTGCAAACGCATGAACTGATACAATAATGCCAGAACGAACTATAAAGGTGCCAAGTAAACATAAACTAAACGCTGTAATGGCCAACAACACAGTCCAAGACTTGAAGATCCCGCGCTTTTCTGTGCTCGCTAAAGAGTGCAGTAATGCTGTTGCGACTAACCATGGCATCAGCGATGCGTTTTCCACCGGATCCCAAAACCACCAACCTCCCCAGCCAAGCTCTGAGTAAGCCCACCAGCTACCGATAGTGATGCCTAACGTCAAAAAGCCCCATGCAACCATCGTCCAAGGTCGTGACCATTTAGCCCAAGTGTTATCCAACTTACCTGTTAATAGTGCCGCTATCGCAAACGCAAAAGACACAGATAAACCAACATATCCCATATAGAGTAAAGGTGGATGAATGATCATTCCAGGATCTTGTAGTAACGGGTTTAAGTCACGTCCCTCTACCGGAAAGTAGGGCAGTAAGCGCTCAAACGGACTCGACATCCAGAGGGTATACAGCATAAAACCTACACCAAGAAAGCCCAGTACCCCCAAGACCCTCGCTCTAAGCACCCAAGGAAGTGACTTAGACATCAGTGCCACAAGCGCAGTCCAACTTGACTGCATCACTAACCATAGCAAGATTGCGCCTTCATGGCCTCCCCATGTCGAAGTGACTTTATAGTACCAAGGCAAGCTTGTACTTGAATGGTGTGCAACGTACGCAACTGTGAAGTCGTCTATCAATGTTACATAAATCAAAATAGCAAACGACACTAACACAAACAAACACTGACCAACAGCCAATGATGGTGCAGCTCGCATCAGCCTTAAATTTCCAGTATAAGCCCCCCACATCGGAAATATGCACAACAACAGACTTAATGCCATCGCTAGCACAAGCGAAAAATAGCCAATCTCTGGGATCATATTAATTCTCGCTATTTAAATTGTAGGTAGGTTTAACGTGCTTAATTCCTTTAACCGCCTCCGCCACCTCTGGGGGCATATATTCCTCGTCATGTTTTGCCAGTACTTCAAATGCTTCAATAACATCTGGCTCAATTAACGTACCTTGCGCAACTATTCCCTGACCTTCTCTAAATAAGTCGGGTAAAATACCACGGTATTTAATAGTCACAAGAGGACCTTTATCAGCGAGTTTAAATGTCACATCCAAACTTGTTTCATCTCGTACTACGGAGCCAGGAACAACCATACCGCCAATTCGTAATTTTTGACCAACAAATGGTTTTTCTTTGTTTTCGCCTTTACCATCAATTAACTCACTTGGCGTATAAAATAAGTTTATATTTTCTTGCAGCGCATATAAGGTTAAGCCTATCGCGGAGCCGACACCAAACACAATCGCCAATACTGCAAGCATGCGCTTTTTACGTCTAGGATTCATACTGCTTGCTCCTGCTGAGCTTTTTTAATTCGAGCTTCTCTTTCAATCTGCAACCTAACTTGCTGCTTAAGCCGCTTCCCATCAAATAAAGAACTTATCAAAACTGATGATAATACCAATGCACAACTACCAAACGACAACCAGACATAAAAACCATATCCACCCATCGAAATAAAATCACTAAATGACTCAAACTGCATACTTAACCTCGACTTACTAAATCTCGCACCCACGGGCGATGCTTTTCACATTGTAAGATCTCATTCTTCAAACGAATTAGCGTAATTACGCCAACAAAGCCTGCAAATGCCGCAATATTTATTAATAGCGGCCACAACATTGAAGCATCAATAGCAGATGTATCAAACTTAGTAATTGTTGCACCTTGATGTAACGTATTCCACCATTCAACTGAAAAGTGGATTATGGGTAAATTAATAACACCAACAATTGCTAAAATACAAGCCGCCCGTCCAGCTGACTTTTTATCCTCAAAGGCGTGATATAGAGACAGCACCCCAAAATATAAAAATAATAATATTAATTCAGATGTAAGCCGTGCATCCCATACCCACCAAGCTCCCCACATTGGCTTGCCCCAAGCGGCTCCTGTAATTAATGCAATTGCCGTCATTGCCGCCCCTACTGGAGCTATGGCAATAACCGCCAATTCTGCATTCCTTATTTGCCAAACCAGCGCTATGATGGCCGCAATGGCCATTGATGAATATGCTCCCATGGACAAAATAGCAGAAGGTACATGAATGAAGATAATACGATAACTGTCTTTTTGCTGATAATCGGCTGGAGCATAAGCGAGCCCCCAAACCCAACCAACAACTAAACACACGACGGTAATAACTGTAAAATAAGGCAGTAGCGTATTACATAATTGATATGCACGCTCTGCTTTTGCATAGGGATGTAACCATTTCCACATGTTAACTTACACTCACTTTTAAAGCTGACGATATTGCTAAAGGGGCCATAACAGCAGCTACTGCTAACATAGCCCCGAGGATCGCGAGTTGTCCACCATAAGCCAATGACATGCTACTTGTATCAATGGCGGACGTCGCAAAAATTAGTACTGGTATATACAAAGGTAACACCAAAAGGCTCATTAAGATCCCGCCTTTTTGTAACCCAACAGTCAATGCCGCGCCGATAGCACCAATAAAACTCAAAAGTGGTGTCCCGATCAGTAATGTTAATAACATCGCGCTGAGTAATTGACTGTCTAAATTCATGAGTAATGCAAAAACAGGTGCCATCAATACCATTGGTAACCCAGTCGTTGTCCAATGGGCCAGTACTTTTGCTAACACTGATAATGGTAACGGGTATGCTGAAGCAATTAATTGTTCTAAGGAACCATCATTAAAATCATCTCGAAAGACTTTATCTAGCCCAAGCATGGTAGAAAGTAAAGCTGCGACCCAAATTATGCCTGGAGCCATTCTTGCTAACAGCGCAGGTTCCGGACCTATCGCCAGCGGGAATAATGTAATAACAATTAAAAAGAACAGCAATGGATTAACAATTTCTGCACGTTGACGAAATGCTAACGTAAGGTCTTTTTTATAGACTGCATAAAATAACTGCCAATATGAATGAGATATTTTCATTAATGACGATACTCCAAAACAAGCGTTTTTAAATCGTCAAAATGTGTGGTTAAATCCTGATGGGTTGTCAATAATATCGACCCACCTAGGCTTAATTGCTGAGCGAATTGTTGTTGCAGTAATATCACGCCTTTTTTATCCAAGGCAGTGAAAGGCTCATCTAGTATCCATAGTTTAGCGTTATTCATCCATAGTCTCGCAAGCGCGACTCGTCGTTGCTGTCCTGCCGATAGTGTCCGTACAGGCACGTCCTCAAGGCCAACCAGACCAAGTTTGGCTAACACCTCATAAATATTGGTTGGACGTTCATAGCCATGTACATCAAGCCAATGACAGACATTTTCATAGGCTGTCAATTGCCCATTCACGCCCGTTTTATGACCTATGAATAACAATTGAGTAGCGAACTCATCATAATGGTCAGTAATTGATTGGCCGTTAAAAATTACATTACCTTCATCCGCATTTGCAAACCCTGCAACAATGCGCAATAAAGATGTTTTACCCGCACCATTTGGGCCCTCAACTTGCATGATTTTACCTGACTCTAAAGCAAAGCTTAAAGATTCGAACAAACAACGCTCTTGTTTGACACAAGTGACCGACTTTATCTCTAGCAAATTGGTGATTCTCGCTACTCAAAATTGGGCGTTAGTCTACCATAATGGTATGGTAATACGAATAATCCAACACCAACGATTACTGAAAATTTGATTTAAAATAATGAATAAACAACCAATTCACATTCAAACTTCGAGTACATCTGACACTCGCACAGTTTTAAGCGATGCTAGTACAAATAGCGTTCAGCATTCTCCACCAAAAACCTTTATCGCTAAGAATGTGGTGATTAAGTCTGATAGCCTGCAAATGGATGTAGAATTAAACGGCCGGTGGCAACCAATGCGACTGGCTATTAAAAATGGGAGCGCGGCGCCTTCACGAATTGAATTAGCACATGTTACTGTCGCAAACAATGGGCAAACATTAACACTTAACACACCAGAACAAAGCATTCAGGTTAAAGCTGCAAATGAACTGATGGCGCTCGTTAACCTGCTCAAAGGACTTCACCCTTCAACGAGCCTTCAACAAAACGTCAGCGTCATCCACACCCCAAACCCACAACTTCAATTCAAAAAACTTGGTATTAACTTAGCAATTAATCCTGCTTTATCAGAAATACTCAAAAACGAGTCTAAGCTTGTAGCTAATATTCAAGCTGCGCCACAAAAAGTTACTTTTACTTTACTCAATCAATTTAAAGACCCGTTATTAACTGGTGCTATTAGCAAACAAAAGTTCACAGAGCTGTTAGCATCAAATAAAGTCACGCCTTTTATACTGGTGGATAAGCAGGATATTCAGGTGAAATTTTCGCAATCTCAGCAATCATTCACGCTGACTAATACCAAAGTGGAAACAAGTAATATTACGAGCACCGCTAAATGGCAACAAGCATCGATTACAAAGCATAGTCAAGGTATCAACATCGCAGCAATCCCTCAAAAACACGCTCTGACATTAGCGCAACCTATTAAAAGTCAATTCTCTGACATTCAACCTTTACCAAACAACAGCTCAATATCAAACACCCACAAACCAATGTCTGATAATACGCTTGGCTACAATAAACCGCTTGTAAATATCACCTTCCAAGACATCAAAGATGCGGTTAAAAGCGCACTAAACAACTTGATTGCTAAGCCGTTTGAATCCCTTAACCAAAAGAATCAAACTACAACGACAATGAACACCGACTCTAATATTGCAAAAAATAGTCAGCATCACCAAAAGCTACCAACGACACTCGATACAACCTTAGTATTACGTTCAGCAAGCCGAACTGAACAAGCCCCTATTGTGCATTTACTTTCAAGGTTAAGCACGGTAATACAATCGCTATCAATGCAAAGTCCTTTGATGGCTACCGAAAAGCTATCAAGCCTAGTTTTGTCTACAAACAATGCATATGACTCACGCACTGATTGGAGTGCACTCAAGCACAGCATAGTAAAACCCACGGCCGCACCGCTGTTAAACTTTCCAAATGAGTTGCCGCCTTCACGTATGCACTATGAACAGCTTTCCTACACGCCTAAGTTGCCTATCGAACGCGCATTACTTAAAACAATACTTGGTCTAGAAAAACAGCCATCACCTGCATATAAAGACTTACCAACAACCCAAATCCTCACCCAAAAAATAGACGCAATTAGTCATTTTAAAAGTAGCGACTCTGTTGATCTAACTAGGCTAGTACACAATGCTTTCAACCGAATGATCGATGAAAAGAATATATCTGCACCTAAAATACTTCATGAGTTACAACCGCATTTTACGCAATTTTCAAGAACTCCTATCAGGGAAACACACGGCCAAAGTAGTAATAACTATACTCAGGCATTAGACAAGCTACTGGTAACACTCCTTGCCGCCCCCAAGGCCACACAAGGGTTTAGTGAAGATATACAGCTTGAAAGGCTTCATTCTTTGCTTAAAACACTCTCCCCGGAATTTAAAGGGGTGCAATCAAAACAGTTATTACAGAATTTGCCGCAACTAAACTCTCAATTATTAGATGATTTAATAAAAATAAATAACGCACACCAAACAAATCTAGTACCCAGTCCAAGTGCCACAAAATTTGATTCTGACGCCCAGTTACTATTGAGTTTATTTATGCCGATGAAACTCCCTCCAGAATGTAAACAAACCGAGCTACAAATTGGCCAATATAAGAAAAAGGCCAAAGAGAATATGCCAGAAAAAACGGTTTGGTTCATTCGCTTAAACTTTGACTATGCACAACAAGGTAAAATCAGTGCACATGCGGAACTTATGGATAAGGCATTAGAATGTGAGTTGTTAGGTACCACGGCACAAGTTTGTAACTTAGCTGCACCCCATATAGATGGCCTGCGAAGAAAACTTTCAGCACACGGGTTACAAGTAAGTGAGATAGTTTTAAATGAAAACGCAGAGCAAGTAGATGCTTTTTTTGACAGTCATGCTATTGTCAATATACAAGTATAGGGGAATTTAAAATGGGGCAAAAAACAGCGATAGGCTTACTTTATGAAGCCGGCCAATCTCCACATGTCGCGTGTAAAGGCTTTGGTGAACTGGCTGACGAAATAATTACGCTCGCAAAAGATAAAGGAATAATGCTTCATCAAGATGCGAGTCTTGCCAGTACATTAAGCCAACTCGATTTAAATCAAGAGATCCCCAGAGAGCTCTATTATGTTATCGCAGAGCTTATCGCATTTTCTTATGTACTAAGAGGCCAATTCCCGCCTGGGTGGAAAGGCTTTAATAGCAAGCTAGATATTAAAGCCTAATTATTATGATTTATTATGCAATGACATAAGAAGTTCAGCTTCGGCACGTGGCAATTCACATTCACGTATAACTTCTTCGATATCAGCGCCTAGCTCAACCATTTTTACGGCTCGAGAGTAAATTCTTGCATCTGGATCATCATACTTTTGTGCCACCTGTTGCTGCGCCAAATCTTTAGCATAATTCTCACAAGCAATAAGACGTTGGCCAATGCTCAGCAAACCAGAACGAACTTCCGCAATTTCACTGCGCAAAATTGCGGTTTGATTTTCAGTATCTTGTATATGAGCGTGTAACTTATTATGTTTGATATGGCTCTGCTGTGCTTTTTTCAAAAATACAAAAACAAACCCCAAGCACACCAATGAAAGTACGCCCGAGGCTATTGCAACAAACAGTAAAACCAAATTGTTATTTACTACATCCACTATTTATATATGACTCAGTTCATCCCACTCATCATCATTGAGCAGCTTATTAAGGTCAACTAAGATCAGCAGCTCTCCTTCTCTATTCGATACACCTTGAATGAACTTAGCACTCTCTTCAGTACCTATATTGGGCGCACTATCAATTTCAGAGCTTCGCAAGTATACAACCTCTGCAACACTGTCTACCAAAATCCCAATTACTTGTTTTTCGGCTTCAATAATTACAATACGAGAGTTATCTGTTACCTCTGCACTCATTAATCCAAAGCGAGCGCGAGTATCAATAACCGTAACAACATTACCACGAAGATTAATAATACCTAATACATAGCTTGGTGCACCTGGCACTGGTGCTATCTCTGTGTAACGCAATACCTCTTGTACTTGCATTACATTAATACCATACGTTTCGTCTTCGAGTTTATAAGTTACCCATTGAAGAACTTCATCGTTACTATCAGCATTCTTGTCTGCAGAAAGTAGTCTATCTTGGCTCATGGTTTTACTCCATAAAGATCTTAGTTACTGCTCTCGACTATCGAGGCCTTGCTCAAGCAAGCGGTTTAAATTATCGACATCAATTAAGGCACACATTTTCTTTTTTATAACACCTGCCAACCAAGGTCGTTTGCTGTCACTCGTGCGCCACTTTACATCATCTGGTTGTAACGTAATATTATTAACTAGGCTCTCAGCCAATAAGCCCCATGGGCTATCGCCCAGAGTTATCAAATACTGATAATCTAAACGCTCCTCAAGTTCTGGTGTAAACTTTTCCGGCATAACCCACCGAGCTGTATCTACAACATTTAGCTTTTCTTCGCGGTTTAACATCACTCCTTTAAACCATTTAGGTTTTCCGAAAAGTTGATTTATTTCACCTAATTGGTGAATTCCGCCTAAAGATTTCAACGGTACAGCGAGTGTTAATCCAGCAACTTCAAAAAATAGTGCTTGAAACTCGTCTTCTCCATAAGCATCTCGAGCACTCACGGCATGATTTACTGTGTCAGCTGCTTCTTTGATAATAGTATTATTTTCTGGTATCTCAAGATTTTTTGCTTGTAGCTCAACGATTTCTTGAGGTTCAACCTTTATTTCAACTGACCTTACCTTTTCAACTTCTGCCGCTGTCTGTGTTGCAACTTTCGTTGAGGTCGGTTCAATTTCAGTAACAACTTCATCTACACTTTGTACTTGCTCTAATAATTTAGCTACAGGTGCAAGTTCTTCTTCTTGAAGAGGTTCTTCCGTTAGTAAAGCCCCTAAATATTGCTTCATGACTTTTTCATTAGCAAATAAATGCTTACTCATTTATACCTCTATTTTGCCTGATGCAGATACTCTAGCAACGCTTGATATGCAAACACACCTCTGGATTTAGGACAGTACTCCACTGGTACTTGCTGCGCCAAACTAGCATCGCGAAACTTAGTATCTACGGGGATAACCCCTGGCCATACATATTCTTTGTAATTGGCTAATAGTGATTTATAAGCTTCTAATGATGCTTTAGTCCTTTTATCATACATTGTAGGCACAATAGTATATTGATAATCTTTGGATTGCGAACTTTGCATCAATTCCATGGTACGCATCATACGATCTAAGCCTTTTAATGCTAAAAACTCTGTTTGTACTGGGATAAGTATACGCTCACTTGCAGCAAGGGCATTAACCATTAAAACACCCAATACAGGGGGGCAATCTAAAATAGCATAATCATAATGCTCGCTAATTTTTGCCAGCGTTTTTTTTAACACCAAGCCCATCCCCGTGCGATTGCCCATACTTCTATCTAATGTCGCGATTGCCATTGTTGCGGGCAAAATATCCAGATTATCAATTGTAGAAGGGCACAACGCTTGCAAAATTTCCTCACTTTGCATCGCTGAGCCTCGCGCAAAAATATCATAAACGCTCACCTCTAACTCTTCTGAGTCGATCCCAAAATAATAAGTCAGTGACGCGTGCGGATCTGTGTCTATTAATAATACACGCTTTCCTTGCAATGCGAGTATACCACCTAAGCTCACTGCGGTAGTGGTTTTCCCTACCCCACCTTTTTGATTTGCGACTGTCCAAATCTTCACAATATATGTCTATTCCTAAACGCGATGCCTATTCACAATAAATTAATTGCCCATTACGTACGCTGTTTCTCGCACATTATTAGCACCCTACCTCTTTTGCAACTCTCATCGCAACATCTTGGAGTGCTAAACTCTCAGTTGATAAACCAGCATTAGTAACAGCTTGAGGCATACCGTAAACAACACATGTTTTTTCATCTTGTGCCCAAATAGTAGAACCTGCTTGTTTTAACATTCTTGCCCCATCCCGACCATCGGCCCCCATACCTGTTAAAACTACGGCCAATACATCCCCTTGGTATGCCTTAGCTGCACTAGCAAAAGTAATGTCTACACTCGGTTTATAAGTAATCCTAGGACTCTCATCCTCAAATACTTTCAATGTTTTAGAGCCGCCTCTGGCTTCCACCATCATCTGCTGTCCACCAGGCGCTAAATAAGCGACACCAGGAACGAGTCTATCGCCATTTTTAGCCTCTTGTACTTTTATCTTGCAAAGACTATCAAGACGCCCAGCAAAAGCTGGGGTAAACGCTGCAGGCATATGTTGAATCAGCAGAATTGGATGCGGGAAATTAGCAGGGAGTTGAGTTAAAATAGTTTGTAAAGCAACAGGTCCTCCTGTTGAAGTACCAATAGCAACTAACTGGTAGCGTTTTCCTGATGCTTTTACACTTGTCGAAGTCGTCGTTGGCGAAGAGCTTCGACTAAAGCTCCTATCTGGCTGTGCTATTACTGGTTTAGCTGATGTCGTAGGCCTCGAATTTAATCGACTACTCCCCTCAGTCGCTGGCGCTCTTGTTGTTGGTGCCACACGATGAACCCGCCTACGGCCAATCTCTTTAACTTTTGACTGTAAAGATTTAATCGCCTCTCCGCTATTACGTGCTATGTCTTCAAATTTTTTCGGTAAAAAATCTAGCGCACCTGCATCCAAAGCGTCTAACGTTGCACTAGCACCTTCTCTTGTTAAAGATGAAAACATCAATATTGGTGTCGGGCTCGCTTTCATAATCGCTTTAACTGCGGTTATCCCATCCATTACTGGCATTTCAACATCCATTGTGATGACGTCAGGTCGAAGCTTTGCAGCTTTTTCTACTGCTTCTTGTCCATTAACAGCAAAATCAATAACCTTGATATCACTGTCTTTTTCTAATATTTCACTGACACGACGACGAAAAAAGCTCGAATCGTCTACTACTAATACTTTAACTGCCATTGGCACGCTCATTCTTCTCTGCGGATCTGAAAAGTGGTGCACTAGCACCACTTCAATCAATTTAACTGTAATCTACAAACTCGGTTACTGACCAGCGTAATGTTTCAGCATATTTGGTACATCTAAGATCAACGCTATACCACCATCAGAGGTTATTGTCGCGCCAGCCATACCTGGAGTACCTTGCAGCAATTGGTCGAGAGGCTTAATTACCACCTCTTCTTGGCCAATCAAAGAGTCAACAACAAATCCAACTTGCTGCGTACCTATTTGCACTATAACGACATGACCTTCCGCTTTTCTGGTCGTTGTATCTGCGCCTTTTACTAACCAATGCTCCAAATAAAACAGTGGAATAGCTTTTTGTCTCACGATGATAGTCAGCTGTCCATCGACAATATTCGTTTTTGTTAAATCTAAATGGAAAATCTCGCTAACACCAGCAAGAGGTAATGCAAAAGTTTGCTCACCTACAACAACCATTAAGGTTGGTAGTATCGCTAGCGTCAGTGGTACTTTGATTTCTAAAATAGTGCCAACACGAAGCTCCGATTGAATATTCACGGAACCATTGAGCTGAGTAATTTTAGTTTTTACAACATCCATTCCAACGCCACGGCCTGATATATCAGATATTTCTTCTTTCGTTGAAAACCCTGGTGCAAAAATTAAATTATACGCTTCGGTATCAGATAAACGGCTAGCCTGATCAGAATCAATAACCCCTTTCCCAATCGCTATTTTCTTAAGCTTTTCTGGATCCATACCTGCACCATCATCTCTGATGGTTAACAATATATGATCTCCTTCTTGGGAGGCTGATAACGTAACCGTACCCGTTCTTGGCTTGTTTGCTGCTTCACGAACATCTGGCATTTCAATACCATGATCGACTGAATTTCGCACTAAGTGAACGAGTGGATCTGCTAACGCTTCAACTAAATTTTTATCTAAATCAGTCTCTTCACCTTCCAAAATTAAATTAATATCTTTTTTCAGGCTTCGAGCTAAATCCCTAACAACGCGAGGAAAACGACCAAACACTTTTTTAATTGGCTGCATCCGAGTTTTCATTACCGCGCCTTGTAAATCAGCAGTAACAACATCTAAGTTAGAAATAGCTTTACCCATAGTTTCACTATTTGTATTGTTAGCTAAACTCACTAACCTATTTCTAACCAAAACTAATTCACCAACCATATTCATGATTTGATCTAAACGTTTTGTATCCACTCGTACAGTTGTTTCTGCTTGCGCAGCAGCTGGTTTTTTAGCCACTGGCGCTTTCGCTGGCGCAGCCTTAGCTTCAAGTTTAACAACTGGTTTCGGTGCTGGTTTTGGTTTTGGCGTTGGTGCTGGCGTAGCCGCTTTTGGAGGCTCAGGTTTTTGTATAGATTCATTCTGTTTAGAAGGTGCTTCTAACTCTGTTGAACGTGGAGCCCCCCCCTTGCCATGAAGTTCATCTAATAATGCTTCAAAATCATCATCATTGATTTCATCGTCAGCGTTATCACCTCCGACAGCCGCACTTGGCGGTGACGAATTTCCTGTAGTTGATGATTCCGCCTCTATATTACCAAAACTACCAACGCCATGTAATTCATCTAGTAGACTATCAAATTCATCATCACTTATATCACCATCACTGCTGCTCGCAGCTGGCGCTGGCGCTGGAGTAGGAGCTGGTCCTTGCCCTGATCCATGAAGTTCATCCAATAAATTTTCAAATTCATCTTCTGATATCTCATCAATACCACCATCATTTTCTGTAGCAGGCGCTAAGTCCGCCTCAAATAACACATCATCGACAGGTGGTGTACTAACCGGCTCGGGCTCGGTTGCAACAATTGGCGCTTCATCTTCTGATTCTGGTCGACTTAATTGATGTAACGTCTCTAATAATTGAGGGTCTGCAGGCTCTGGTTTTTCACGATTTTGAATATGCCCAAACATCTCATTAATGGTATCTAATGACTGTAGAATCACATCCATCAATTCGGAGCTAACGCCTCTTTGCCCTTGCCTTAATACATCAAACACATTTTCAGCACCATGACATGCATCAACGAGTTCGGTCATACTTAAGAAGCCGGCTCCGCCTTTGACAGTATGGAAACCTCGGAATATGGCGTTCAATAACTCCTTATCTTCAGGATTGTTCTCCAGTTCTACCAGTTGTTCTGATAATAGCTCTAGAATTTCTCCTGCTTCAACAAGAAAGTCTTGTAAGATATCTTCATCGACTTCAAAGCTCATGTACCTACTCTCCTATTAGAAGCCTAAACTAGACAATAAATCATCTACTTCATCTTGCCCAGAAACCACATCATCGCGAGTATCCGCATCCAATATGGGGCCTTCGGGACCTGATATAGCATCTATGTCTACTTCAGTTGCTTGAACTACCGCTTGCTCAGCGATTACGTCACTTTCTTGGGCTGGTAGTTCATCAGTCGTACCAAAAACGGTAAGCATATGGATAAGGTTATCTTCAACTTCCCTGACAAGTTCAATAACACGGCGAATAACTTGACCGGTTAAATCTTGATAATCTTGTGCCATTAGCACGTTAGTCATCAGGCCCTGTAACTCGTCAGTACGAGTTTGAGAGCCCTGCATAAAACGATCTAGGTCATGACAAAGCGTTTTAAATTCACCGAGTTGGATATCTCGGCTCATTAAACGATCCCACGTAGGCTTTATCTCTGAGATCTCGTCACCTAACTGTTGCGCTAAAGGTAAGCTAGCCTCTATTGCATCCATTGTTTTGTTAGCTGCATTCTCAGTCATTTCCATGACATAATTTAAACGTTGTTTAGCGTCAGGAATGGCTTCAGTCGTCAAATCAGCAAGGCGAGTATCGAGTTCGAAACTTTTTAGAGACTCATGCAATTGACGGGTTAATTTACCCACCTCCGCAAACAACTCGGACTGTTCTTTATTCGCAGCATCCAGTATAAGTTGGTCTGCTTTATCTTGCTCACCTTGTTCCAAATAAACAACAAGTTGTTTAGCTTGCTCAAGGGTGATTTGAGGCACAGAAGGCGTTGACATAAGCCTCTCCTTCTTATTGTTAACCTAAACGTTCAAACACTTTTTCTAACTTAGTTTTTAGCGTTCCTGCAGTAAACGGTTTAACTATATATCCATTTACACCAGCTTGCGCAGCAGCTACTATCTGCTCTTTTTTCGCTTCTGCTGTTACCATCAGAACAGGTATGTGCTTTAAACTATCGTCAGCCCTAATTGCACGCAATAAATCTATTCCTTGCATACCTGGCATATTCCAGTCTGTTACAACAAAATCAAACTCTTGATTTTGAAGCATAGGAAGCGCCGTACTTCCATCATCAGCTTCTTGTACATTTGTAAAGCCTAAGTCTCTAAGTAAGTTTTTGATTATTCTCCTCATTGTAGAAAAATCATCAACCACGAGAATTTTCATGTTTTTATCCAAAACATCCTCCAGTGAGGTTTCAACCTATTATTTTTACTCTAATTGACCCAGTCATTGATTTTAGCTTTGAGCTTTATCATTGCCTGCCCATGGATTTGGCTAACACGAGATTCACTAACATCAAGTATCTGGCCTATTTCTTTTAAATTCATTTCGTCGTTATAGTAAAGAGAGAGTACTAAACTATCCCTTTCTGGTAGCGATTGTATCGCTGTCAGCAACGATTCATTAAAACGTTCATTTTTAACGTTATTAAAAGGTTTGTCTAGCGATAAATCATGGTTTGCAGGAGTAATCACGTCTTCATCAACGCCTAAATCCTCGATACCGATAATTTTACTCGCATTTACATCATGTAGAATATGATGGTACTCATCTAACGTAATATCAAGTTTTTCAGCAATTTCAATATCTTTTGGTTCTCTTCCCAACGCAGATTCAAGGAAAGATATCGCTTCAGCCACCGTCCTGCTGTTTTTATGAACAGAACGTGGAGCCCAATCGCCTCGGCGGATTTCATCCAACATCGCGCCCCGGATCCGAATACCCGCGAATGTTTCAAAACTTGCCCCTTTACTGGCGTCAAAGTTTTTTGACGCCTCGATGAGACCAATCATACCTGATTGAATTAAATCATCTAATTGAATATTTGCAGGTAGCCTTGCCAATAAATGGCATGCCACCTTTTTTACAAGTGATGCATGACGTTCAACCACCATGCTCAAGTGTTCTGTTGTTTGATACCCCATCGCTTTACTCACCGATGATGCCATAGTTACCCATTGACAAGTTGTTCAATAAAAAACTCTAAATGCCCTGATGGCTGATGTGGTATAGGCCATTTAGCGGCCTTGCTTGCCAGCCCACGAAATGCAACCGCGGCTGGAGACTTAGGAAATAGCTCAACAATTGTTTTTTGACGCCGCGAAGACTTTCGCATGTTTTCGTCATACGGAACTGTTGCAACAAGCTCAAGTGCCACATCTAAGAATCTATCCGTCACTTTAGACAGTTTAGCAAATAACTCTTGGCCTTCTCTTAAACTACGCACCATATTCGCAACTATTTTAAATTTGTAAACGCCATGCTCTCTGCTTAAAACTTTAATCAATGCATAAGCATCTGTAATGGACGTTGGCTCATCACATACAACGACCATTACGTCCTGTGCTGCTCTAGAGAAGCTTAGCACCATATCCGAGATACCGGCGGCAGTATCTACAATTAAAATGTCAAATTCAGTATTTAACTCACTAAATGCCCGGATCAACCCAGCATGCTCTGCCGGTGTAAGCTCAACCATATTCTGTGAGCCGGATGTCGCAGGCACTATTTTTATGCCTGCTGGCCCTTCAACTAAAATCTCATCTAGCTCACATTCGCCCGATAAAACATGAGATAAATTCTTTTCGACACGCAGACCCAACATGACATCACAATTTGCCAACCCTAAATCAGCGTCTAAAACTAATACTCTGTTACCTTGTTGACCTAACGCTATAGCCGTGTTCAAAGACACATTGGTTTTACCCACGCCACCCTTACCACCAGTAACGGCTATGACTTTAACACCATGGTTATTATTTTGATTCATCCTACGCAGGCCACTTGCTTGATCTAAAACTGTGTTAATCATACATTCCTACTGTCTGAGACGCCACTGCTTCGCGCCTCGAATGTTGTGCTTTTATTCTCTTTAAATACAATTGCTCAGCTTTTTTGACTAACTTTTGAGCATTTGCCACTCGAATGTCTTCTGGCACCCGTTGACCATTAGTAAGATACCCTATTGGCAAGCGATTTTGAATCGCAATACTGATAATCTCACCTAAACTTAGACATTCATCAAGTTTTGTGAAAATACAGCCACTTAAATTTACTTTTTGAAAGTGACGGACCGACTCTTGTAAAACATGCATCTGTGAAGTCGCACTTAATACTAAATAACTTCTAATATCAACTCTTGCACTACGCATTAAAGTATTTAATTGTTCTGTTAATCGCAAATCTCTTTGACTCATTCCTGCTGTGTCTATTAATACTAGACGCTTATTGCGTAAATGATATAAAACTTCTGCTAATTCATTGGCATCTTTTACTTGCTTTACAGGACAACCTATAATCCGGCCATATGTCGCTAACTGCTCATAAGCACCTATTCTATACGTATCTGTCGTAATTAGCGCTACTTTGTCAGCTCCATATTTTTGTGCGCCTAATGCCGCAAGTTTTGCCACAGTGGTTGTTTTACCCACACCAGTTGGACCAACTAACGCATAAACACCACCTTGGCGTAAGATATCATTATTGGTTGTATGCATTTGGTTTACGACCATATTAAGCAATGCATTCCATGCTTCTTTGCGCGAAACATCATCTGGAATAAAACACGCCATTTGTTCCGCAACCTCTGAATCAATCCCCATACCTTGCAGGCGATCAATTAAACAGGCTCTAGTAGGATCTCTGCGTGCCATATCTTGTTGCATCAATCCGGAAACTTGGTGCTCTAACAACTGACGAATTGCATTCATTTCTTCGCGCATTGACGTCATTTCGTCTGGCTGGACTTCATCTGACTGTTTAACTATATCATCACCAAATCCAGACTCTAATTCATCCTCAAACTTCCAATCAGCGTTGCTTTCAGTGTGACGAGCTGAAATATCCATTGGTTTTGATTTCGTTGGTCTAACATGACTTTGTTGAGTCGGCGCGCTTTGACGCTGTCCCATTGAACCATATTGACCACCGACTTCTGCATGCTTATTGAATACTTGGTCTGTATCAATACCAGATTGCGAAAACATCGATGCCAACTCAGGAGAACGGGGACGAGGTGCTTGGCGCTCTAACAGAGCTTGCAAGCTATCTGCAACTTGAGCTTGTGGCTCAGGCCGTGCTCTTTGAGGCTCTGGACGTATAAATCTAGGCGGTTGTGATTGCGGTTGCGTAACCGTTTCTGCTAGATTTTCTGAAACCTGAGGTTGTTTCACTAGTTCTCGGTCATTATCTACCGCTGCAACGATCTCAACACCATCTGCCAACTTTTTATTTGACATGATTACAGCATCAACGCCAAGTTCTTCTTTGACTTCCTTTAATGCTGTGCGCATATCTTTAGCAAAAAAACGTTTAATTTTCATGTTACAACCCCTTGAGTCCTATTATTGTCCAACTGAGCTCACAATCTTGATTTGCCTTTCATCTGGTACTTCTTGATATGACATCACTCGAAGTCCAGGTATTGTATGTTTAACAAATCTTGAGAGCACACTTCTCAACATACCTGAGGTTAATAAAATAGACGGGTCACCTAACATTTCTTGCGTTTGATGCGCTTCTCGTAACGATTCTTGAAGCCGCTCCGCAAGGCCTGGTTCGATACCTGCCCCTTCATCACCTGCGTTCTGAAGTGACTGATGCAACATCTGTTCCAACTCAGGCGCCAATGTTATGACAGGGATTTCTTCCGCAGCTCCTACTGCATCTTGAATAATCAATCGTCGTAACGAGATTCGTACAGCCGCGGTGAGTACATCTGGGTCTTGACTACGAGGACCATACTCTACGAGCGTTTGAATTATTGACCGCATATCTCTAATTGCGACCCCTTCATTAAGTAAGTTTTGCAATACTTTAACGATAGTCGTGAGAGGTAATACATCTGGCACCAAACCTTCAACAAGTCTCGGATGACTTTTCGCCAAAATATCTAGTAGGTTCTGAACTTCCTCATGACCTAATAGTAGTGATGCGTTATTAGTCAACAGTTGGCTTATATGTGTTGCTACGACAGTTGCAGCATCAACGACTGTATAACCAAGAGAATGCGCTTCATCTTTCTGTTCGGGTTTAATCCATACAGCCTCTAAACCAAATGCTGGATCGGTTGTAGCAACACCATTTATTGGACCAAATACCTGGCCCGGGTTAATTGCAAGCTCATCACCATGCTTTAATTCCCCATCTCCGGATCCCACTCCCATTAAAGTAATATTGTATGCATTGGGGTCTAACTCTAAGTTATCTCTAATATGTACTGGTGGAACCAAGAACCCCAGTTCTTGAGAAAGCTTTTTACGAACACCTTTGATTCTACTTAATAGTTCACCACCTTGTGCTTGATCTACCAACGGTATTAGACGGTAACCAACTTCAAGCCCAATAACATCCACAGGCTGAACGTCGTCCCAACCAAGCTCTTTTTGATCTTGTTTTCGAGCTGCGATGTCACCACCTTTGGCTTCTTCCGCTTGTTTAACTTCCTCTGCTTTTGTTTTTTGGGACTGAGTGTAATACGCCAAATATCCGAGTAATGCACCTAAACTCAAAAATGCAACATGAGGCATCCCTGGTACAAGTCCCATAACAATTAAAATTGCAGCAGCTATTGATAATGACTTTTCATTACCAAGTTGGGCCTTAAATTGATCTCCCATATTGTGAGATTCATTTTGTCTAGTAACAACAATTGCAGTGCCGATAGATAGAAGCAACGATGGTAATTGCGCCACAAGTCCATCCCCAATGGTGAGTAGAGTATAAACCTCCATTGCTTTACCAAACCCGAGATTGTGTTGGATCATACCAACAAATAAACCACCAATAATATTAATAGCTAAAATAACAATACCTGCAATAGCGTCCCCTTTTACAAACTTACTGGCACCATCCATTGACCCGTAGAAATCAGCTTCACGGGTTACTTCTTCTCGCCTAGCTCGAGCATCGTCTGCACTAATAAAGCCTGCATTTAAATCTGCATCAATCGCCATTTGTTTTCCTGGCATTGCATCTAATGTAAATCGTGCTGACACTTCAGAAATACGCCCGGCTCCTTTAGTGATTACAACAAAGTTAATAATAATTAGAATTAAAAAGACCACTAAGCCGACCGCGTAATTTCCGCCGATGACCACTGAGCCGAATGCTTCAATTACTTTACCAGCCGCATCACCACCATTGTGCCCTTCAAGCAAAACAACTCGTGTACTCGCGACATTTAATGCCAATCGCATAATTGTTGCAATAAGTAACACTGCTGGAAACATACCAAACTCTAACGGTTTCATGGTGTAAACAGTTACCAATAGAACGACTAGTGCTAGCGCGATATTAAAAGAAAATAAAATATCTAGTAGGAAAGGAGGCAGAGGTAAGATAACCATGCCTAGCGCAGCCAGAACCATTAGAGGGGTACCTACACCCTTTGCATATTCTTTCTTATCTCTATTGATTTGCTGTAAAACTGCTTTAAAATCCATAACTTAGTAACTACAAAATATTGACACTGACTAGTACAAAGCAAGTTATGCGCCATAAAGTTACTAACCCTAAATTTATAAGGTAATGATGAAAAATGTAGAGCATAAATAAATGTTACGCTTGTCTAAAAAAACCGTGAAGTTTAATGTTTCAACTCGTTGGGAATAGGTAGATCGTCATTAAGCGCTGTCGGTCGCTTGCCTCGGCCCTTTTGAAAGCGCTTTAACTGAAATACAAAAGCGAGTACTTGTGCTACGGCTGTAAACAATTGATCTGGTATTTGCTGGCCAACTTCAGTGGTATGGTATAAAGAACGTGTTAAAGCTGGTGATTCAACAATAGGCACTTCATTACCTATTGCGACCTTTCTTATTTGCATGGCCAGTTCATCAACACCTTTCGCTAGTACAATGGGCGCACCGGCTTTTTCCGTATCGTATTTTAATGCAACGGAATAGTGCGTTGGGTTAGTAACAATCACATCTGCATCAGGCACATCTTGTATCATACGACGCTGGGACATCTCTCTTTGAGTGCGACGGATACGCGCCTTAATTTGTGGATCACCTTCCGAATTTTTATATTCATCTTTTACTTCTTGCATCGTCATTTTAAGCTGTTTATGGTGATTATAGCTTTGGTAAGGAGCATCTATGGCTGAAATAATAATTAACGTACAACTTAACGCTAAAAACATCCATGCCAAGATTTCTAATGCGTGAATGATGCTACTGGGGATTTGCTCGACACTTAAATGCAATATTTCATAAAAAAAAGTGTTTATCAAGTAAATAGCAAAACCTGCTACCAACCCAAATTTAAGTACCGCTTTTACTAGCTCAATACCCGCCTGTGGGCCTAGCATTCTTTTAATACCTTTTGCCGGAGACATTTTACTGGCTTTAGGTGCCGCTGCCTGCCAACTAAAGTTAAAGCCGCCTAATAAAGTATTACCAACAATAGCGGCTATTACAATGATAAAAACAAACATAGACATTGGGAAAATAAGCTCGGAAAACATCTCCCCCCATATAGAGAACATCTTGGTTGTATCGTATGTTTCATTACGGTTTAGGCTCAATGCTCGGCCCATTATATTATACAGCCCCTTTCCTATATCAGGTCCATACAATAGCAATGATATTGAGGAAAAAATGAGTACAAATGTGGTCCCTAACTCTTTCGAACGTGCAACTTGCCCTTTCTTACGAGACTCATCTATTTTTTTCCCCGTGGGTTCTTCCGTTTTTTCTTGACCCGAATCTTCTGCCATATGCTATACCGTACAACCAATTAAATTGCACATTAGTTCAATTGTCTTAAGCCATTGAAATTCATATTGCACTAAAAAATTTCCTAACGTAGCCCAAATAATAGTAAGACCTGCAACAAGGGTAAATGCAAAACCAACTGCAAATATATTCATTTGCGGCGCAGCACGGGTCATAATGCCCAATGAAATATTAATCACCAACATGGCTGTTAACGGTGCAAGGGATAACGCCATTGCCGTTGAAAACATCCACCCTCCCCAATTCACTATTTGCCAATAATTATCGACAATCCACCATTGCCCATTAATTGGAAAAGTTTGAAAACTAAACACTACCATTTGAATCATCATTAAATGACCATTCAAAACAAAAAACAATAATGTAGCTAAAATCAAGTAAAACTGACCAACCGCAGGGACACTCAAGCCATTAGCGGGGTCAACCACAGAAGCAAAACCAAGGCCCGTTTGCATAGCCAAAATCTGCCCTGCAATAATAAATGTATTAAGTAGCAATAAAGATGCAAATCCAATGGCTATGCCAATGATCATTTGTTGAATAACAACGAAAATCATAGAAAATGAGAAGAGGTCACTAAATTGCGAAGTAGGTAAAACAGGCATCACGGCAAAAGTAACCGTTACAGACAATCCAAGTTTTATTCTCGTTGGTACACTCTGTGCCCCCAGCCCAGCCATCACCATAATCATCGAGCTAATACGTACTAAAGGAAGTAAAAAATCGCTTAACCACTGGACTATAATCGCAAAAGGAAACTCCACGACTAACCTGCAATTTCAGGAATTGATAAAACTAAACCAGTGAAAAAATCCATCAACTCTTGTGTGAGCCAATGCCCCCCAGCAATCAATGCTAAAATTGTAACAATTAGGCGTGGTAAAAAACTCAACGTTTGTTCATTAATTGACGTAGCTGCCTGGAAAACAGCAACAACGAGTCCGATAGATAAGCCAGGAAGTACAATTGCTGCAACGAGTTTTATTACTAAAAACAATGCATTGCTTAATATATCAACAAATACTTCTGGATTCATACTATGCCCCTAGCCCAAAACTCCGAGCGAGTGTGCCCATAACAAGACCCCAACCATCAACTAAAACAAAAAGCATAATCTTAAATGGAAGAGAAACAATCATAGGCGATAGCATCATCATACCCATTGCCATCAAGACACTAGCAACCACTAAATCAACAATCAAAAAGGGAATAAAAAACATAAAGCCAATAATAAATGCCGTTTGCAATTCGCTTGTCACAAAGGCGGGGATTAGCACAATAAATGGTGTATCTTCAGGCTGCTCTAATTTGTCATAGCCTGCAATTTGCACAAAGGTTTCCAAATCTTTTAATCGGGTTTGTGACAACATAAACGCCTTAATCGGCTCCTTCGCTTCAGTTAATGCCTGAATCGATGTCATCTCTTCATTCAAATATGGCGTGACGGCTTTTTCATTTATATCCTGCAAAATTGGCGCCATTATAAAAAAAGTCAAAAACAATGACATGCCCAACAGTATTTGATTGGACGGCGACTGCTGAAGACCTATAGCCTGACGTAATATAGCCAGTACGATAATTATTCTCGTAAATGAAGTCATCATTATGACTGCCGCTGGAATAAAACTCAGTGCCGTCATAATTGCAAGTACTTGCAATGTCACTGAGTATTCTTGAGAACCATCGGGATTGGTTGTAATACTCAAAGCATCAATGCCCTCTGCGCTTACATAGGGTGTAAAAAACAGTAACAGTACTACAGCGAATAATCTAATCATTTGGTGTGTTCTTATTGTGCTTATTGTGCTTATTGTGCTTATTATCAGGCGTAAAGAAGCGGCTTAGCTCCTTTGCAAATACAGGCGAGTTTTGCACATCGAGAGGTGTATCTAGCTGATATAAAAAATTAATATTTTGTGGCGTGACACCTAGTAAAAGTTGCTTATCGTCAACCTCAATAACTAATAAACGCTCTTTAGTCCCTAAAGGAAGACTCCTGATCACTTTAAAATCATTGTTATTGCCAATATTAGGATTTAACTTTTTGAGAAAAAACCCTAATCCAATGATCAACAACAACACCATCAAAAGAGACAAACCAACTGACACTAGCTCTGAACTGAAGCCCGAGGGCTGTACAGCAGTGTAAGCTACACTTGGGTATAAACTAATTGCAAATAAAAAATGTTTCATCGTAATTTTTTTATGCGTTCAACTTGGCTGATAACATCCGTTAGACGAATACCAAACTTATCATTTACTACTACAACCTCTCCATGTGCAATAAGAGTACCATTAACAAGTACATCTAGAGGCTCACCAGCGACTCTGTCGAGCTCTACAACAGAGCCTTGGTTTAATTGTAATAAATTACGGATATTAATTTTAGACCGACCCACTTCCATAGAAATAGTCACTGGTATGTCTAAAATGGTATCTAGTTTTCGGGCTTCATCGGCTGACAAGTTACCTGATGCATCTGTTAACTCATCAAGCTCTGCTAACTCAGGCTCTCCACCTTGATCCGCATCATCAGCCTCTGCTAATGCCGCAGCCCACTCATCCATTGTATCTTGGTCATCACTCATACTATTAAAACCTTTATCAAATCAATTATCACCAATCTAAATCTACGCCATCAGATAAGTGCAAATCTTCTTCTAACTCAGCCAGCTCAGCATCAGAGTCAAGTTTCTTTCCACCTTTAGTAAAGACATGCAACTCTGATTTCACAGATTCTGGACGTTTAATTTTCTCGCTGATCTGCAGCGCTATGTTGTCTCTTGAACGACCCATTTTTGCTCGATATGTTGGTAACTCTTCAACAAATACCGTTATATGCTCTGGCATTTCAACCGGGATCACATCCCCCGTTTTCAGCCCCATAATTTGTTCAAGGGATAAATCAACCTCAAGAAGTTGTGTTGATAACTCAACCTCAACGTCCATAATCTCATCTCTGAGCGCTTTACTCCATCGTAAGTCGGTATCTTCAGTGTCTGATTGCACACCCGCATCAAGTAGTTCACGAATCGGCTCTAACATAGAGTAAGGTAGGGATATATGGAAATCGCCACCACCACCATCGAGCTCAATGTGAAAAGAGCTAATAACAACCACTTCCGTAGGGCTCACAATATTTGCCATTGCTGGGTTTACTTCTGAATCTAAATACTCAAACGAAACATCCATCACAGGTGCCCACGCTTCTTTATAATCTTCAAAAATAATCTTTAGCAGCATCTGAACGATACGTCTTTCGGTTGGGGTAAATTCTCGACCTTCAATTTTAGCGTGATAGCGACCATCACCACCAAAAAAATTATCCACTAAAATAAAAACAAGTCGTGCTTCCATGGTGATAAGACCAGTACCCTTCAAAGGTCGAAAACGCACCATATTCAAGCTGGTTGGTACAAATAAGGTATGTATATATTCACCAAATTTGAGCATTTGCACACCGTTTATCGATACTTCTGCTGTACGGCGCATCATATTAAACAAGCTAATACGCATATGGCGAGCAAAACGTTCGTTCACAATCTCAAGGGTTGGCATACGCCCACGAACAATACGATCTTGCGATGAGAAATCGTACTGTAGCGCATGAGAGGACTCACCTTCTTCACCTTCAACAACTTCTTCTTCTTCAACTTCATCGACACCGTGCAATAGTGCATCAATTTCGTCTTGAGATAATAAATCACTCACCGTAGGACTCCATTACTGCATCACAAAGCCAGTAAATAATACACGCTCAACAACTTTGCTACCCTCGACACCTTCCATTGCAGCCTGTACTTTATCTAAAGCAGTTAAGCGTAACGTTTCTTTTCCAGCACTAGTACTCAATTCATCTGCCGTCGTAGTTGAAAATACACTTAGCAGGGTCCCTTCTATCAAGGGTATATGCTTTTTAGCAATTTCTTCATTCCCATCACCACGAACCAATAACTGCACTTTTATCTGCACTATACGATCTCGGCTTGCGCCCGGTACATTGAAAACAAAAGGTCTCGGCATCGCGACATATAGTGCACTGCCAGTTTCAGCCGCTGCACTTGGCTCTGGCGCTTCAACAATTGCTGTTTCTTCCTCGAGTGTTTCCGCTGGTTCATCCGAGCCAGACATTAAGAAAAATCCAGCTACGCCACCTAAGATAACCACAACTGCGGCTATAATAATAATCAGCTTTTTTTTACCGCCACCAGCTTCTTCTATCTCTAAATCTGTTTCTTCTGCCATACCAATCCTTAAAAGTGATATAAAGTCACAAGGTTTCTTTATATATCATAGCAGTTGTTAGGCATAGTAATCTATTCCTGACCCTTCATCTGCTTTACTATTCATCAATTGAGCGGTATTTTGCGCCTCGTCATTGTTATTGGCAAGTCTAGAATTCCCTTCTTGTTGATTATTCTCGCTTTGTTCATCCCGTTGACCTTGATCCTCTTGCTGAATATTACTCTCCCCCAATTCTATGCCTTGTTCAGCCAACATTTCTTTTAGCTTTGGCATTGACTGCTCAAGAGCTTCTTTGGCTTGCTGATTTTGAACGATAAAATTGACTTGAGCTTGTTCAGCATCACTTCTAATACGAATTTGCATACTGCCTAACTCAGGTGGATCTAATCGAACTTCAGCTTCTTTATTATTCAAGTTCAACATCATCGATACTTTCTCTTGAAGCACTTTTGCAGCATCATTTCGAGCAACATTTATCGCTTGCTGTATCTCTGGATCCACCACCACCCGGCCTGACAAGAATGATGTTTGATTTTGATTTGACACTTGTTGCCCTTGTGTAGAATCTAATACTTGCACGGGACTGTTATAATCAACAAAATCTGTGTTGTTCACACTATGTGGTGCAACAGGTTGCACAATAGCTTTAAGTAGCTGTTCAACTTGAATATTTGGTACTGGTTTTCTAGGTGTATTTATTTCTGCAGCGGCTGCTTGACCTTTAATTACTTCCTCTTTAATTACTTCTTCTTTCATTGCTTCTGTTTGCAAGGCTTTCAAATCGCCATTTCGGTATCCACCGCTTTCTTTTTGAGGAACCCGAGAAATGATGCTCTCAGATACTGTGCTTAGTTTAGGCTGATTCTCATGACTTACTGCCTTAAGTGGGTTATCCGGATCCACCACATCACTTTCACCTATCTGCATTTCTATCTGTGGTGCTTTTACATTACGCTCATTGTTCATGAATTGAAGTGCACGCTGTGCATTTTCTTTCGCCTCAGGCGATAAAGTATTGCTATTCAAGGCCTGCTGTAAAGCAAGCTGAAGTGACTTTTTCTCATTGCTATTAAGTTGCTCAATATGTGTTTTGAGCTGCAAATCTTTTTCTAGAAGCGGTGTTTTATCTTTCTGTTGAGTCACCGTAGGCTGCTCATTCATCTCCTCTTTCTTTATGAATCTACTGTCTATTGCGTTGTACTTAGTATTGCTACTCGATTGTCTATCCATAAGTACTTCAGCACTCTCTTGATTCACGTTTCCCTCTGTTGGTTTGTTCTTTCCTGTTTGTGAAGCACTATTAATCAATGTCGGGTCTTTTCCAGCTATGTCATTATTTGCCAGAGATGACAACAAAACAGGTGTACTTTTGTCCGGTTTATTATCCTTATAACCCGACTCTATATCCTTAAGCGCTTTATCAACATCAGACGCTTTTGTGATCTGTGTATCACCACTCGTCACTGCGTCATTATTTGTACCTTTAGATATTAATTCCGCTTTATTAGTAAATAAAAGCTGAGCATCTGATTCTTTTTCATTCTTTAAATTGCCCCCAATCTGTTGTTCTGGCTTGGCATTTTTTGAAGCATTCAATTGCTCCATTGCTTGTGCAACTTGAGACAGTTTTGAATACTCTGGGGTGGTCGGTTGTGTGTAACTTTTGACTGATGTACTTTGCTGTTGCGCAGCGTTAATTTGCGCTAGGAAATCACCGTCACTATTGTTTGCTGTAGACTTAACACCCTCTTTTGCATCTGGCTCTACAATAATATCAGAATTGGCTTTAGTAGAAGAGCTGGCTTCATCAGTAGACGAATTGGCTTCGGCTTTATTTTCACTCGTATTAATATCATCTGTTTTGCCAGCCGTTGTAGGGGTTTCATACTCTTTGCTTCTCGTCTGCAACTCTTCTTTTGGCTCTTTACCATTTCTTAACTTAGGTTTATTCTCTGGAGTCTCTTTTGAGTCATAAGACGAGGCGTACTCTTCATATCTACTCAATTCATTTGCAAATTCTTCATTAGCTACTGCTGCATCTTTTCGCTCTTCGTATTTGACTTTCTCTGAATAATCAGAGTTGAGTATAGCTAAATCTTGTTTCACATTGAGCATATGATCACCTTTTACATAACGGCAAAACCACGCCGTTTACATTAATAACTTATAAGGACAAGCAAATAACAAGCCAATCAGCTTGCTTTACGTCGCACAAACTGATTTGTTGCAAACTCATCTAACATAGCCTGCTCTGCTTTATCTAGTCGCTTCTGCTTTTCCAAAGCTCTTTTATTAATAAGCATTTCAATTGCTTTTGCTTTTACTTGTTGAGCTAGCCAAATTTTTTTCCGCTGCTCAACAACTTGTTGTGCCGTCATAACTGTTGAGGCTTGCTGTTTTATGGCATCTTCAATTTTTTTAATAAATGATTGATATTGATTAAAGCCACTGGTTTGCAGTCCCGCTAACGCTTTCAAATGAAGCTGCTGAGTATATTCAAGGCGAAAATCATTCAAGCCTTTGAGTTTTTGCTGATTAATGCTCAGGTGCTGTTGAGCCTGACTATAATTAACTCGTAATTTTTCTTCTTTTTCACTTTCAAGCTTATACAGGAGTGCCAATTTATCTGTCGCCATTAGCCTTGCCCCAATAATTGTGCAAGCCCTTGCAAACATTCATCATAATTGAGCACATCTTTCATTCCTTGTTGTAAGAATGTATTCACTGCCGGCATCATGGTGATCGCTTGATCTAACATTGGATCACTGCCTTTTTGGTAAGCACCAAGTGTTATCATGTCTTTATTTTGTTGATACATAGAGTAAACTTGTTTCAAAACTCGTGCTTGTTGCATATGACTCTCAGACACCACTTGCGGCATAACTCGACTGATCGACTTTTCAATATCAATTGCAGGATAATGACCACTATCCGCGAGCTCTCGTGATAAAACAATATGACCATCTAAAATCGCACGCGCGGCATCTGCGATAGGATCTTGCATATCATCACCTTCACTTAAAACCGTAAAAAATGCCGTGATTGACCCTTGCCCTTCACCGCCGTTACCAGCCCTTTCTACTAAAGCTGGCAACTTAGCAAATACCGATGGCGGATAACCTTTAGTAGCTGGAGGTTCTCCAACCGCTAATGCGATTTCACGTTGCGCCATCGCATACCGGGTTACTGAGTCAAGTAACAACAAAACACTTAACCCCTGATCTCGAAAATATTCCGCGATTGTGATTGCACTCTCACAGCCTTTCAATCTCATCAACGGGGATGCATCCGCAGGAGCTGCTACCACAACCGAACGCTTTCGTCCCTCAGCGCCTAATATTTCGTCAATAAACTCTTTTACTTCTCGACCACGTTCGCCGACTAAACCAACCACGATAACATCGGCTTCACTGCCACGCGTCATCATGCCCAAAAGTACCGATTTACCCACTCCACTTCCTGCAAATAGGCCCATTCTTTGCCCTTGACCCACAGTGATAATTGAGTTGATAGCCCTAACACCGACATCCATTGGCTCCTTGATTGGTCGCCTTGCTAATGGATTGATCGGTTCTTGAGCAAATTTTAACGTTTCTTGTGTATCGACCGAGCCTAAACCATCCAATGGGCGACCAAGCCCATCAACCACTCTACCTAGCAACCCCATCCCAACTGGCAACCCTGTTTCATTCAATTGCGGAATAACGCGTGCGCCCGGTAATACCCCTGAAATATGGTCATTTGGCATCAAATACAACGTATCATCGTTAAAACCAATTACTTCGGCATCGACAAAACCACGAATTGTTTCAATTTTACATTGACTTCCAACGGGTGCGATTAATCCTTTAGCTTCCAGTGTTAGCCCTACAACACGTGTTAGACTGCCTGCTACGGGCACGGAGAATTGCGGTATGTGATCTTGATAGCGAGCTATCCGCTCTGCGAGAGTATTGGTTTGGCTCATCCGGTTACGTGATTCTGAATGTTAGATATCACTGTCATGCAAGAATTTATCCAAAATTTCTCGCATTCGTGTTTTTAATGTCATATCAATCGATGACTGCAACGTTTTAACCTCACACCCTCCTCTAGCCAAAGTCGGTTCGGGTGTTAATTGCCATTGTTGTTTAGATAACTCTTCCTCTCCGTAGGCTTGCTTAACTAGCTCAAGATCTTCAGGGTGTAAATGCACCTTCACATTTTGCTGCAAGATAGGCAACGCATCCATCGCTTTTTTCAACGCCAATAAAACTACATCAGGGTTTAATTTTACTTCTTGAAAAATAACCGCTTCCGCCAATAAATTGGCAAGAAAAACCAGTTGCTTTTCACACGCTTCGTCAACAAGTCTCAGGGGAGAATTTAAATCGCTCATTAACTGAGATAACACCTGTAACTTCTCATCTATCAATGGTTGTGCATCATCCAGCCCTTGTTGTTTACCAATTTCAACCCCCTCTTTATAACCAGCGTCTTTTCCTTCTGTCACTCCTTTATCAAAGCCATCAATATAACCTTGTTCATGACCTTGCTTTATCCCTTCTTCATAAGCGTCTTGACGAATTTGCTCAAGCTCTTCCATTGTTAATGTCGGAAATTCAGGCTCATGTGCTTGCGGCTCTGCATTCACTTTTTCTTCCGGTTTTTGGAACACTTCTTCCAAAGGTTGGCCAAAAGCCGTTGAACGACCGGCATATTTCCTAGGGTCATCAGCAACATCAGGGATCGGCCAATTTTTTAGCAACTCATCTAATGCCTCTCCCTCAACAGGGCGCCCTTTATAAAATTTTGGATCACTCATGGTTTACAAGAACTCCTCACCGCCACCACCGCCTAGCATAATTTCACCGGAATCAGCTAATCTTCTGGCCGTTGAGAGTACTTCTTTTTGAGCGGCTTCCACTTCACTTATTCGCACAGGGGGCATTGCCTCTAAGTCATCAGCCATCATCTCGGCAGCACGCTTCGACATATTGGCCAAAATCTTATCTTTGAGTGCATCATCTGTGCCTTTGATAGCTTTCATCAACACATCTTGTTGAACTTCACGGAGAATCGCTTGAATACCTCTGTCTTCCACATCCAATAGATTCTCAAATACAAACATTAAGTCTTGGATCTGCTGTGACATCTCTTCATCATGCTCACGTATAGAGTCCATTAATTGCCCTTCAACATTGGTATCTAGATAATTCATAATATCCGCAGCCGCTTTCAAGCCTCCCATTTTAGCTGCTTGTGCGCCCGCTTGACCGGCAAACTGTTTCTCCATAATTTCATTTAGTTCTTGTAAAGCGGCCGGCTGAACTTCTTCTAAGTTAGCAATACGCATAGTCAAATCTAAACGAACCTTCTCCGGGAATTGAGACAAAATCTCCGCCGATTGCTCTGGTTCTAAGTATGACAAAACAATGGTTTGGATCTGAGGGTGCTCATTTCGAATTATATTCGCAACTTGCTTTGAATCCATCCACTTGAGTGAATCCAAACCTTTAGCGCCCGAGCCCATGACAATTTGGTCAATCAAACTCGCCGCTTTATCTTCACCCAATGCTGCGGTTAATGCTTTACGAATAAAGTCTTCTGACTGGAAGCCAATAGTACTGAAACTCTGTATTTGTTCAATAAACAGATTATGTACAGCACTAATCTTAGATTGAGATAAATCATCTAATGCAGCCATCGACATACCGACTTTTTGTACTTGCTTTGGCTCAAGGTGCTTCAGTATCTGAGCTGCATCTTCTTCGGTAAGGCTCAATAATAAGATTGCAGCTTTATCAACACCATCAAGTTTTTCAACATCAAAGGTTGCCGGTAATTGTTTTTGTTCTTCATCAGTCATCTTCTGTTAACCACGCTTTCACTACTTGTGAGGAGAGTTCTGGCTCGTTAGCTACTAAAGCTCGTACTGCTTTAAGTAAGTCTTCATCGCCATGTAAGTCTGGTAATTGTAATGTACCATCCGACGAGAAACCAACAGCAGCTGAATCAAAATCGTTATTTAACATATCTAACGTGCTATCACCTAAATCAACACCTGAAGTTAATGAGTCTTCATCAAACTCTTCTAATGTATCATCTGGGTAAATCAGACGCTTCAACATCGGTCTTACAACCGCTAGAATTAACACAATAATAACCAATGCTCCCATCACAAGACGCATTGTTTTCATAAACCACTCTTGTTCCCACAAAGGTAGTTCAGCAGTTTCTAAAATGTCTTCTCGCACAAAGGGCACTGTCACAACTTCAAGTGCATCACCACGCTGCATATCAAACCCTACACCACCTTGCAGTAACCGTCTTATATTATTAATTTCTTCTTGGCTTCTTGGTGCCATAGTTACGGTGCCCTCGGCATCTGCTTTCGCCAAATAATCAACCGCAACTGACACACTGATCCTGCGTATAACACCACTTTGTTGGCGTTTATGGCTAATCGTGGTATCTAGTTCATAATTACGTGTTGCTTCTTTATGCGTTCTACTTGGATTTGCATTATTTCGCCCATTGCCTTGTCCAGCAACTTCAGGAATATTTGAATTAACAGGAGGCTGATTCGTCAACGCACCAGGGATCCCTACCGCCAGCCCTCCGATGTTATTTTCTTCGAAGGTTGTTTCACTTCTCACTGCCGGCAAATCAGGGTTAAAGCGCTTTTGTGTTTCTTCGATGGCGCTAAAGTCCATTGTTAAGTCAACTTGCGCTGTAAACTTCCCTAATCCAACTACTGGGATTAAAATACTGTCAATTTTTTCTAAGTACTCTTGCTCTCTTTTACGCTCTAAATCATACTCTTTACGAGAACGAGCAGCCAATGAATCTTGTGACCCGGAATTAAGTAATCGGCCGTTTTGATTTGTCACAGTTACTCGCGCCGGTTCAAGTCCTTGAACAGCTGAAGCGACAATATCAACAATAGCATCCACTTCTTCTCCACCCAGAGAACGGCCCCGTTTAAGCGTGATTACAACTGTTGCAGAAGGTTTTTTCTCTCTTCTTGCGAATACATTTTCTTTTGGGATAGCCAGTAAAACTTTTGCTCTGGTAATATCTTGAAGTTCTTCAATTGTACGCGCGAGTTGCTGCTCGCGACCGTGCTTTAAACGCTCTCTTTCTAATCGCTGACTCACACCGAAACCCATATCTTGCATTAAAATATCGGTACCAGAGCTTGGCGACTGAGTAAAGCCATCTCGCGCCATTTTGAGTTTAATATTTTGGTAGTCATTTTCAGCAACCATGATGGTGTTGCCATCTAACTCATATTCGACCTTTTGCGCATCTAAAAAATCTAATGTTTGTACAAGCTCATCTGTTGGATACTGCCCTAAAGGACGCATGTCTGGTTGGCGGGCCCAAATGATGATAAAAATTGCGATCGCCAAACAAATCGCCAGTGCTATTACCAAAGTAACTTGACGCAACATATCAACGCCACTTAACCCACTCAAATAGCCTGATTTCTGTTCTTGTTGGTCTTCAGATCCGCCATCGCCTACAGCGCCATCGGATAAAGCCAGTTCAGTTGATTGATTCGTTGCCACAGTTACTCTCCACTACCCAAAAATTATACTGGCATGCTCATGATTTCTTTGTACGACTCAACAAGCTTATTGCGAACTTGCACCGTTGCTTCAAAAGCAACGGAAGATTTTTGTGAGGCTATCATCACTTGAGAAAGAGAGACACTGCGATCTCCCATCTCCATGGCCGTTACCTTAGATTTTGCATCTTTTTGTAAGCCACTTACAGTATTAATTGCATCTGATAGCAAATCACCAAATTGTGCAGAAGATGTAGCGGCACTTTGTACTGGCATGGTTGCATCAGGTTTATTGCGTGTCGCCTCGATAGCGAGTGACTGCATTTCTTGATATAAAGTATTAGGTTGAATATTCATGTGCTGATCCTGTAAATTTGTTACACACAGAATAAAGCATTAATCATGCCAACTAATTGTCGATAAAAATCAATGAGTTAATCATCACTTTGATAGTGCCATATTATTGACAGGAGAAAAGCCAGACAGTGCTGGCTTCCATTCATTAATAAAAATTAATCACGCCGGAAGAGCAATACCTAGATCTCGCATTTTAGCCAGCTTATAGCGTAACGTCCTCGGACTCATGCCCAGTACTTCAGCAACATCTTTACGCTTGCCTTGGTAACGTGATAGTGTCTCTAAAATAATCTGATGCTCTTTATCTTGTAATTCACTTTTATAATCAGTACTTTCGTTTTGGACGTCTACATTATTAGAACGCTCTAATTGGTAGTTCAACTCCACACTCACCGTATTATCTATCAGTGTAGGTTCTGGTAAATCCATGGTTTCAGTGTTTTCAATAAAAATGTCTTGTGCGAATATCGTATTACCCTGTAATAAAATGAGGGCTCGTTGCACAACATTATCTAGCTCTCGTACATTACCAGGCCAATTGTGAGTTAGCAGTTTTTTCTTAGCACCATCATCAATCACAGGAATTAATTTCCCCGACTTACTGCAATGTCTCGCGACCAAGTGTTCCGCCAATACAATAATGTCACCAGGGCGTTGATGCAGCGGCTTCCACATAAGCGGGAACACATTAAGGCGGTAATAAAGATCTTCTCTAAATGTGCCTTTCGCTACTGCTTCTTTTAAATCTCGGTTACTCGTAGCTAATACGCGCACATTTAACTCAATGGTTTTTCTTCCACCTAATCTTTCAACTTCTCTTTCTTGTAAAACTCGCAGTAACTTTGCTTGTAGGCCCAGCTCCATTTCCGTTATTTCATCTAACAAGATAGTGCCACACTGAGCTTGTTCAAACTTACCTGGGCATGCTTGAATTGCACCTGTGAACGCCCCTTTTTCGTACCCAAATAAGGTTGCTTCTAGCATGTTTTCAGGTATGGCTGCGCAATTAATAGCAACAAATGGTGAATCTACTCGGTCAGACTTATCATGAATATAACGCGCGAGTACTTCTTTACCTGAACCGCTCGGACCTAAAACCATAACACTTGCATCTGACTTTGCAACTTTAGCTGCTAACTCCAAAAGCTGTAAACTTTGCGCATCTGCTACAATCGGACCATCTGTTTCTTTCGTTTTCTCTGGCATATAACGACTAACCATATTAAGCAAGACTTCTGGTGCAAAAGGCTTTGCCATATAATCAATCGCGCCTAAACGCATTGCTTCCACCGCGTCATCAATCGTCGCATAAGCAGTCATCATTAGTACAGGCAAATCAGGGTAATTTAATTTGATGGTACGCAGTAAATCAATACCACTCATTGTTCCCATTTGAACATCACTCACAACCAACGAAAAACGTTGCTGTTTTAACAAAATTACGGCTTCTTCAGCACTTGCAGCTTCTACACATTCAAGTCCAGCCAATTGTAATGTGTCTAACAATGCTTCACGCAAACCTGCATCGTCTTCAACGACTAATATAGAATGACTCATACAGCCTCCAATTGTTCCATCTCAAATGAAATAGGTAACAACAAACTAAATTGTGCTCCCCCTTCCTCAATATTACTCACTTCGACCTTGCCTTTATGCGAGTTTGCAACAGAATTAACCACAGCTAAACCAAGCCCAGTACCTTGGCTCTTAGTAGTAAAAAATGGTTCAAATAGTTTACTTTTCAATGATTCATCAACGCCGGGACCATTGTCTGTTACAGAGATTCTAACTCTATCGGATCCGGGTTCTCGCTTAGCACTCACCACAACATGCGCATTAATCCCAATGATTTGAATACTGTTATGAATTAAATTTTGAATCGCACCGGCCAAGGCTGTCTTATTACCAACTATTACAATATCTGGTTCTGGTAGCACCACATCTAATATACTTTCGTGCATCAATACCATCGCATCTGACCCAGCCTTAACTTCACTCAACAATTGCTGCATAGACACTGATTCAACAACTTGCTCCTCACCACTTTTAGCAAATAACAGCATATCATTTACTTGAGATTCTAAATCTTTAAGCCGTGACATAAGCTTTTCATGAAAGCGTATTCGTGCAGTGCCTAACATTTTATTACTGCCCAAATTTGCGGCATAAAGCATAGCTGCTGATAAAGGTGTGCGTACTTGATGCGCCAAAGATGCCACCATCTTGCCTAAAGCGCTCAAGCGTTGCATATGCGCCATCCTTGCTTGCAATTGTCGAGTTTCAGTGAGATCGGTCATTAAAATAAGCTGCCCCGGCTCTGGGGTGAGCGCTGAGATATCTAACTTAATCAAACGACCATCTTTAAGAGATACCTCATGCCCATCATCTTGTTTCGGGCAAAAAGAGCGTTGAATAATGTTAAACCACTTCTCCCCCTCAAGTGGCTCGCCTAACATATCTATGGCAATTTGGTTGGCTTTAGCTATCATTCCTTGACCATCTAGCACGATCACACCTGCAGGCATTGTGTCAACTAAATGACTTAGCCAACTCGCCTGTTGGCGCAGGTCGCTCAACTCACCAACATAGGCCTCTTGTAATAAGCAAGGATTAAATTGCGACGATGGAGTAAAGCCTGGATTTAAAATATGTGCTAAAGCCATAATAAAATTCTCAAATAAAAATTCTTACCATAGATAAAGCACACTTTATGCCAATTTTATTTCCTTTACTTTTCATGGGATTAGGTAAATATATCTACAACATTTTTTTGACGGTGATGATATATCTTAAATCCTCCTCTTAGTGATGAAACTCAATTTTAGAAAAAACCAAAGGGCCTGCCAATTCAAAGATTACCAATTCCGCAATATATGGTACTTTACAGTCAGCCAACAGACCGCGACTAAATCACCATATAAATGCCAAGCCACTCTGGCGAATGATAAGTAAACACGGTACGCGGAACTAACCTGTTAACTAAATTAATTATTCCTTTTGAGGAGAGAGTATGTGTACGCGCTGCTTATGGTTAGATCAGTCTAAGCCTGATTACATTGAATATCATGATAAAGAATGGGGTGTTCCCGTTACAGATGATCACACATTGTTTGAATTTATCACGCTTGAATCAGCACAAGCTGGATTAAGCTGGTATACCATATTAAAGAAACGCCAAGGCTATAGAAATGCATTTCATCAATTTAAGGTTGAAGATATCGCACAAATGACGGAAGCAGATGTAGAGCGTTTGCTGGGCAATACTGATATTATTAGAAACCGATTAAAAATATTAGCAACTATCAATAATGCTCAAGCATTTATTAACATTCAACAAGAGTTCGGTAGCTTTGCTCGCTATCAATGGCAGTTTGTAAATTTCAAGGTTGTCATTAATGACATTTCAAGTAAAGAAGACTATCCAGCAACGAGTGATATTAGTATCACGTTTGCAAAAGATTTAAAAAAGCGCGGGTTTAAATTCTTAGGTCCTACGACTGTATGCGCCCATATGCAAGCGTGTGGAATGGTCAATGACCATGATAATGCATGCTTTAGAAAGCAAGAAATTATTAACACCTACCAAAATTTAGATATTAAACAACGTTTAACCTAATCAGCGCCTAACCTTAATTTACTCTTTATTAAGGTTATATTTTTTCATTTTTTCAACAAGTGTCGTGCGGCGCACGCCTAACACTTCAGCCGCCCGAGCAACAATATAGTCATACCGCTCCAGCGCTTGAGAAATTAAACTCACTTCTAATTCAGCCAAGTATTCTTTTAACTCTATGCCCTCAGCAGGCAAGCAACCTAACGCGTGTTCACTTGCCTGAAACTCCGGTTCTGGCTCTTCGTCATAATCGCTAAAGCCCTCACTAAATAGTTCATTAAATGCGTCTTTTTCTCGTAATTCTTCTGGATATTCTGGTTCAAATGCATCCACTTCAATATGTCGATATTTATTTGGTAAATCAGTGACGTCCACCACCTTTTCGGGAAACATAATGACCATTCTCTCGACCAAGTTTGCCAACTCCCGAATATTGCCAGGCCACGTATGTACTTTTAAGCTTTCAATTGCCCGTTCAGTAAATTTAGCACCAGTACCACTTTGCTCATTAACACGGCGCATTAATTCCTTCAGCAGTAATGGAATATCATCCGCTCGTTCATGTAGTGATGGGTTTTCAATCGGGAAAACGTTGAGACGATAATACAAATCTTCTCTAAACTTACCACTTTCAATCATGTCTTCTAAGTTACGGTGAGTCGCGGCAATTACTCTAACATCTGCTTGAATCGCTTTCGTTCCCCCAACTCTTTCATAGCTGCGCTCTTGTAAAACACGTAATAACTTAACTTGCATTTGTAACGGCATATCACCGATTTCATCTAAAAAAAGGGTTCCACCTTGCGCTAATTCAAATCTCCCTTTTCTTGCAGAAATAGCGCCAGTAAATGCCCCTTTTTCATGACCAAATAACTCACTTTCAAGTAACTCACCCGGTATAGCACCACAATTAACCGGTACAAAGGGTCCATTATTTCTTTTTGACAATAAATGTACATTACGTGCAACAACTTCTTTACCCGTACCTGATTCACCTAAAATTAGAACGTTGGCATCAGTTTTTGCTACCTGAGAAATTAAAAAACGTACTTGTTTAACAGCGTCGGTCTCGCCAACCAATCCATCAAAAGATTTGCCATTCGTTTTATCCGATTGACCTGGAAGCATCCTGAGATACTGCTGACTGTCATGCAATAACTGCATAGTAACATCATGGCCAAATGGTTCAGTAATTAGGCCTATAACATTGGCTAAGCTCAATAACGGTTTAAGCGTTTCTCCAACAAGCAGAAACGGGGTCGCTGGGTATGATTTAATTACACTCTCATGTTGCAACTTAGTCAAAGCACCTAGTACGACGATCGCATCTGACCCTAACTTTTTCTCTTGAGATAAGAATTCGTCGTCAATAACTTGAGATGATTGCCCAACAAAGTTCAACGATGCACACAAGCTACTTGCTCGGTTATTATTATTATCGAGGATCAAAACCATCTTAACGAGTCCAACTTTCAAGGTGATAGTGTAAAGTTAAGATTGTAAGGCACTTACGGAGGGATGCAATACCTAAGTGGCAAATTTTTGACATCATCGCCAAAAAACTGCCACCAATTATACTTTGAATCAATATTTATTGATCAGATTGAGCTATTCGTCATTACAACAGTCCAAGTACTGATGATGCAGACTGATTTGCTTGGCCACGTAAAGCAATTGACGCCTGAGACAAAATATCATTTGCAGTTTGTTCCGAAATAGCTTGTGCATAGTCAGTATCTTGGATACGGCTTTGGCTTGCTGCGATATTTTCTTTTTGCGTCCCTAAACCCCGAATAGTACTATTGAGTGTATTCTCAAAAGCACCTAGTTGCGTGCGTTGCGTATTCAAATCTTTAGCGGCTGTATCAGCAATATCAATTGCTGCTTGAGCTCCAGCCTGAGTCGATACATCAACACTTGCAATTGCGCTTGCAAAGCTGCCATCTGTTGGAGTTATGTTTTGCGTTGAGTTTGCATCAGGGCCAACTTGGAAACTCGTTTGTTCTCCGCTAAACAACGACTTCCCTCCAAATGTAGTGTTCTCAAACGTTTCCGTAATTTGCGTTTGCAACTGTGATACTTCATCTTGAAGAGCTTGTCTGTCTGAATCAGTTAACGCACCATTACCAGATTGAATTGATAACTCTCGGATCCGTGATACAGCATCATTCACCCCCGACAAAGCTGAGTCAGCTGTTTGCGAATATGAAATACCATCATAAGCATTACGAACGGATTGATTATACCCTTCTTGCTGAGAATTCAAGCGATTAATTATTTGTAGTGCTGCCGCATCATCCGCTGCAGAATTTACCTTTTTACCGGTCGCGAGCTGTTGATTTAATTTGTTACCAACTTGCTCTGTACGATTAAATGCATTAAAGCTTGTTGTTTGAAGTTTCATAACCCCTCCCCATCAGGTGTTATTAGTTCTACATTAATAGTACAAATACTAACCCGACTTGCTAAAAAAGTCACCTTGTACCATCTTTTTATTTCAATAGGTTTGGCATAATTACTGCAAAATCATTATAAGTATTATAAAGTACTGACAATTAAATTGTTTCTGCTGTGTCGCAACAGTAACTACACAACTTGTTATGTGTATCTGTAAAGTATTTGATGCACTTATGCTAGGTGACTTTATGTTTGATAATAAAACTATTCTAATAACTGGCGGTACTGGATCATTTGGCAAAAAGTATGTCAAAACTTTACTTGCTCGCTATAAACCAAAAAAAATCATCGTATTTTCACGCGACGAGCTCAAACAATTCGAAATGCAACAAGATTACCATCATCCATGTATGCGATATTTTATTGGTGATGTTAGAGACCAAAACCGCTTAAGACGAGCGATGCAAGGAGTTGATTATGTTATTCATGCAGCAGCACTAAAACAAGTACCCGCTGCTGAATATAATCCTATGGAGTGCATCAAGACAAATATTAATGGCGCTGAGAATGTTATTGAGGCAGCCCTAGATTGCAATGTTGAGAAAGTTATTGCACTGTCTACCGATAAAGCTGCAAACCCAATCAACTTGTATGGAGCAACTAAATTAGCCTCTGATAAACTATTTGTTGCAGCCAACAACATTGCTGGAGGCCATAAAACTCTCTTTTCTGTTGTTCGATATGGTAACGTTGTGTGCTCCCGAGGTTCTGTCGTCCCTATATTTAAAAAGTTCGTTGACGAAGGTAAAGACCATATTCCAATAACACATGAAGATATGACTCGTTTTTGGATCAGCCTTCAACAAGGTGTCGACTTTGTACTAAAGAACTTTGAAAGGATGTTAGGTGGTGAAATTTTCATACCAAAAATACCATCTATACGGATCTCTGATTTAGCTACTGCTATGGCACCTAACATCCCACAAAAAATAGTCGGAATTCGCCCTGGTGAAAAGCTACATGAAGTAATGTGCCCCGCTGATTTATGTTTTGATACCTATGAGTATCATGACCACTTTGTTATTGCTCCGGGAATAAAGTTTAGTAGTCGTAGTAATAACTTCGGCTTAAATGCACTAAATGAAAAAGGCAACAAAGTTAAAGTTGGCTTTGAATATAACTCCTTAGAAAATCCCAATTATATGACTATTGAACAAATCCAAGCTTTTAATTCTCAGGCACTGTTATGATCCCATATGGTAAACAGTCTATAGATCAACAAGACATTGATGCTGTAATTAATGTACTCAAATCAGATTGGCTAACACAAGGTCCCAAAGTACCGGAATTTGAGCAAGCCGTCGCTGACTATACTGGATGTAAACATGCTATCGCTGTAAACAGCGCAACATCAGCCTTACATATAGCTTGCTTAGCATTGGGTGTTAAACACGGAGACTCTGTGTGGACCTCCCCCATATCATTTGTAGCCAGTAGTAATTGTGCTCTGTACTGTGGCGCTAGAGTTGATTTTGTTGATATTGAATCGTCCACAGGGAATATGTGCGTGATCGAACTTGAAAGAAAGCTCGTTCACGCAAAAAAAACAGGACAATTACCAAAAGTAATCATCCCGGTACATTTAGCTGGACAGTCCTGTAATATGAAGCGTATCCATGAACTCTCATTAGAATATGCCTTTTCAATTATCGAAGATGCTTCTCATGCAATCGGTGCCAAATACCAAGGTGACCCTATAGGTAACTGCACATATTCTGATATAACTGTTTTTAGTTTCCACCCTGTTAAAATCATTACGTCGGCAGAAGGAGGTATGGCCACCACCAACGATTCCTCTCTCGCTAGGAAAATGCAACTATTACGCAGTCATGGTATCACCACAGTTGATACTGAAATGACCGAGCCGTCCCACGGTCCTTGGTATTATCAACAAGTAAGTCTTGGTTACAATTACCGTATGACCGATTTGCATGCAGCTCTAGGTTTAAGTCAATTACAAAAAATTGATACCTTTGTTGCAAAACGCCACCAACTAGCTAGCTTATACAATGATTTACTCAACGACACATTAGTCACCCCCCTTAATCAAGCTAATGATACTTACTCTGCTTATCATTTATTCGTGGTACAACTGAAAATACCCTGTAAAATTAAGCATCATAAATTGGTCACACAACTACGAGAGAAAAATATTATCGGCCATGTACATTATATCCCTATTCACTTACAGCCCTTTTATCAAGAAATGGGCTTTAAGTTAGGTGACTTTCCTAATGCAGAAAGCTACTACCAATGCGCCGTGAGCCTCCCTTTATTTCCTAATTTAACCGAAATTGAATTAGAACATATATGCTCTACATTAAAAAAATTATTAAATTAAAGTTCCTAGATTTGTTACCGATACATTAAGTCACAACTAAAAAAACTGAGGTTTTCATGATCCAAGCTCAAGCAGCCCTAAAGCTCGCATTTATTGGAGGTGGTACCACTTCTGCGGTTGGTTATGCTCATTTTTGTGCTGCTCATATGGACCATAAATTCAGGGTTGTCGCCGGTGCTTTTTGCAGGGACATAAAGCAAAATCAAGCCACGGCGATACACTGGGGGGTCGATAGACAAAGAACATACCAAAACTGGCGTCAAATGGTTGATGAAGAGGCTAAAAATGTTGACGCTTTTGTCGTGTTAACACCAACTCCACACCATTGTGAAGTGCTTCAATATTTATTTACGAAACAACTACCTGTAATTTGTGAAAAGGCAATGGTATGTGGCCCTAAAGAAATTGAACAACTTCGCCCCTTTTATAACCCTGATAAACAGTTTTTAGCCGTAACCTTCAATTACAGCGGTTACGCTATGGTACGAGAATTAAAACATCTAATAAATACCGGTAAACTGGGGAATATTCAAAAAATACACTTAGAAATGCCCCAAGAAGGTTTTCGACGCCCTCCTGATATTGCTGGACAAACATCTAAGCCACAAGCGTGGAGACTTCAAGACCTTGATATTCCGACTATTTGTTTGGATTTAGGCGTTCATTTACATCATTTGAGCAGTTTTTTAATAGCAGAGGAACCGAGTGAAACAATTGCTGAATTTAGCAATCACTCTCAATACCCAGACCTAATTGATGATGTTCAAATGCTTTTGAAGTACCCTAGTGGAATTAAAGGCAGTATGTGGATGTCAAAAACAGCGATAGGACACAGAAATGGGTTAAAAATCCGTATCTATGGCGATAAAGGCAGTGCCAAGTGGTACCAGCTTAACCCTGATGAATTGGAACTTAATTATAACGATGGACGTAGAGAAACATTAGACAGAGCTGGACAGTGCGAATACGCCCACCAATTTAGATACAATAGAATGAAGCCAGGACACCCGACAGGGTTTGTTGAAGCATTTGCAAATTTATACAGTGATATCGCTACACAGCTAATTGAACATCGTGAAAACGGCGAAAAGAAAAGCCCTTATGTCTTTGGGTTAGAACATGCCAATAATGGCTTAAAGCTATTCGCAGCGGCTAAGCGTTCGACTGAATCTAAGCAATGGCAGCAAGTGTAAACTACACTTGCTTTTTTAAGTATAATTCCTTTATTGACGGCTTATGTATTTTCCCCATTCCCGTTTTTGGCAAAGAAGGTAATACCATAAACTGCCTCGGCTGCTGATAATCTGTTAATTGTGAAAGTAAATACATCCTAAGGGCCATCTCAACATTTTCAGGCGCCTCAGTATTACACACTACAGACAATAAAATGACTTCTCCAAATTGAGCATCTTCAACGCCTAATGCTGCACATTCTTGTATCCAATGAAGTTGATTTACGACAAGCTCAATATCACCTGGAAAAACATTTATTCCTCCCGACTTAATAACTTCTTTAGAGCGGCCGATATAATACAAGTAACCCTCTTTATCTACGTAGCCTAAATCTCCAGTATAAAAATAGCCCTCATCATCATAACTAGCTTGGGTTTGAGCTGGCTGTTGATAATAACCTGCAAACGCTGTTTGCGATAAGCACGCTATTTCACCTGTTTCACCCACTGCTACTTCGCGACGTGCATTGTCGCATATTTTTACATATAAGCTTGGCAATGGCTTTCCTACACTCTCGACTGGTACCCCTTGTTTGGTAACGTCGAAGTCACTGATCACTCCCATCTCAGATGCACCATAGCACTCGTGAAAACAACATGATAATACATCTAATAACTGAGACTTTGCGCCAGCTTCAAGGGTGGCCGAAGAAGAAACAACACACTTCAAACTCGATAACTTCGCTTCTTTAAGCTCTGGTAATAATGCAATCAATTGACTTGAGACCGCAAATAAAAAACTGACTCTGTATTGTTCGACCGCCTCCACCCAAGCATTCACAGAAAATTTAGGTAAAATGACTGCTGTTGCACCTAACATCAATGGCACCAGTAATGAACGCTGAGCTAATGAGTGATACAAAGGAGTAGAAACAAGTACCTTATCATCGCTACTTAGCTTGTAATATTCAATAGTGGCATCAAATGCTCGCTTAATTTTGGTTGCTTGTGTAAACACTATCGGTTTTGGCGACCCAGTAGAGCCAGATGTCATAGTTAAGATAAATGGTAAATCGATAGATACATCTTCGACAAATGGATGCTCAAGATGCTTGTTATTAACTAATGTTTCAAATGCAACTGCGTCTAATTGATGATTTCCCAAAACGACCAATTTAGGCATAGCGATTAACTGTTCATCAAGTAGTCGCTTTGCAACCGTTGACCAAGCTATTGCATATTCACAATCTGCGGCTTCTACTGCCTTAGATAATGCCTGCCCCTGCAGTGTAAGTGGTAGAGGTGCTATAGCTGCACCCAACTTTGCGCAAGCAAGTAGACTGTACACAAAGTCTAAATTATTAGGGCAGAACAAAGCAATTTTACTGCCTTTTCTCACCCCAATATGACCCAAGCCTGATGCTAAGTTATCAACTTTAGATATAAGTTCTCTGTAACTAACAGTATTTCCCTGATAAATACATGCTGCCTTTTCAGGATTAAGATGACTGCACTTTTTCACCAATTGATAAATATTTCTAGTACTCATTATTCTCTAACATTACAAAATTAAATTGTTCATCAGCATAGGGGAAAATCGCTTGTGTTTTCTGATACGCTTCTGAATTCATGTCGGTCGTTGTAAACCCCATATATTGATTAAGTAAGTTCACAAACTTATTCTCTTTATGGATAACTGCAAGCCAAACTGCGTCAGGGTGCTTTTTTTTACAATACTGTAATTGCCACTGAAGCGCCAACATAGCTTGTGGTAACGTAACCTCATCACCACAGGTAAACCACCCCCCGTACAAATATTTACTCTGATAGATATCATGCCAAATAAATAAAGTAGGCCTACCTTCTTTCTCTACAACATACGAATGGCGTTGATTTTTAAACCACCAAATATAATGTCCTAATCTAGGTATCTCTTCGGAAATGGTCATTCTATTGGCATTATTTGGTAGGTTTCGAGCCATTAAATATCGATTTATGTCACTATCTACAACTTTCCTAATCGAAAAGCCTCCACTTAAATGCTCACTGTGATTGTCATCATGCGCATGAACCTCATACAAATGTTCAGAAAATATCCGCTGATTAATTTTTGCAGCAATACGCTTCACTCCTAACCCATCGACCTTTATGTCTGCATAAGTGCGAAGCCGCCTTAATCTATGTATGTTTTGTAACAGAACAGGTAAGTTTTCACCCAGTTGAGCTGCGTCTTGAATAGTGAGTTGTTCAAGGTGGAAGTAATGTCCTAACGCTTCAAGACAAAGGATATCATTTCTTTGGTTGTACGCAATTGAAAAGGTGAACGCTGGCACTTTAAGCGCAGCCAGTTCATATAAAGAAGTGCCAAGTGCGCCAATAAAAAGGTTAGCCAATTTGTAAAATAAGGCAAGACTCTTAGGTTGCTCAATCAACTTTACATTCGTTTTTTTCGCAGCAAACTCCTTCAAGGTTCCTATATTCTTAGCCTGTGGTCCAATGATAACCGTAAAATCAACACGCTCGTTATAATACTCTGGAAGTGCTTGTATTAAAGCAACCCAAATAGCCATATCACCGCTACCGCCAAGAGAGCACATTATTGTAAACTTTTGATAATTGACAATATTTATTTCAGAAATATTCGTATATTGCTCAGATAAAAAGGCATACTTGGGTCCTAAAAACTGTTGACACTTGGCGGGAAGCTTCCCCCGATACCTTAAGTTAGTATTGACCGTTTCCCATTTTGCATCAATTAAATAGTCGCAATCATGCTCCCTTGCCAAATCATCCAAAACAATGATTTGGCAATTTACTGCTTGTCGAATTGCTCGCTCATAGTCAATACCTAATTCATAATGATCAACAAGTAAAAAATCAGCTTCCGCGTCTTGAATTGCCTCTATCGTGTGCTGTTCATCTGACTCAACATCATCTTGTATGCATATCACGTTGCATTTGAGTTCAGAATAAAACTTCGATAACTCTTTGCCGTTTTTATCAAGGATCAGAGTTAAATTAGCTCCTTGTTGATACAACTCAATAAGAAGCCACTTTGATCTCATCAAGTGACCTATTCCCAACTGGGTCGAGACTCTAGCAACTAAGTTCATTATTTCACTAATAAAGTGTCAATGAGCCCAGCAACCGTTGCGTTAGCATCATCTATCAGCTCTTCAGGAGTTAACTTGATCCCTGTTCGAATTTCAAATTCCATGATCATAGTAAGTAATTCAAACGAATCTAAACGTCCTGAACCAATAAAATTAAACTTTAGCAATTCTTCAGTGCTAACCTCAACACCTCGCGATGTTAAAAATTCACTAAAAAAATCAAGTAATTGTTCTTTAAGCATCTGTTACTCCATATCTTGCCATGCTAACTGCGTCCCCCTAGCTAAAAAGCGACTTGCTTTTTTGCCAATTACATAAGGCAACTTTTTTGGCGCTATTTCTCCGCCACCGGGTCTCATTTGTGCGATATTGCTGTAATTTAAGACTCCGCCTTTGTTAATGTCTGATGTTACATAAACACAACGCCTATTTGACGATGGCATATCTGGATAATGAATAGAGCCAATCGCTTTTTCAACTTGTCTAACTCCGTGAACTAGCTGTTCAAGATCATCAGGTGTCATCGAAAAAAAACTATCGGCTGTTTCATCGTCTTTTGATAAAACAAAATGCTTTTCAATTATATGTACACCAAAGCCTACAGACGCAATAGGCACATCATTACCAAGGGTGTGATCTGAAAGTCCAACAGGACATTGAAACATGTCGGCCAAATGTGGGATCGTTGCTAAATTAATCGTTTCAGCCGGTGCAGGATAAGTACTTGTGCACTTTAAAACAACCACTTCTGTTGCGCCTGCCATTTTTGCCACTTCAACCGACTCTGTAATTTCACTGAGTGTCGCGCCACCAGTAGACATAATAATTGGTTTACCCGTCTTAGCAACTTTTCTGATTAGCTCATGATCGATGAGCTCTGGTGAAGCTATTTTATATGCAGGTGAATCAAAACCCTCTAACAGTTCTACGGCTGATGCATCAAACGGGGATGAAAAAATGGTAATACCAACTTCATCAGCAAGCTCAATCAGTGGTTGATGAAACTCCCAAGGCATATAAGCACTTTGGTATAGGTCATAAAGGTACTGTCCTTGCCATGGGCCTGTCGCCTCAAAATGCGCAAGCTGGCAATCCATGGTAAGTGTATCTGCTGTGTATGTTTGCAATTTAATTGCATCAGCACCGGCGTCTTTTGCTGCTCTGACAAGCGCTTTCGCCTGTTCCAGATCTTGCCCATGGTTTGCCGACATTTCAGCAATAATATAGACAGGGTGACCAGGCCCTATCTTACGGCCATTGATTTCGATCTCATTATTAAATGCCACTGGCGCTCCTAGTTTTAAATCGCTACTGTTTTTAAAGCAAAATGCATACCGCCCAGTAAGTAACCTGTATAATAATAGGACAATCACATTGATACTTAGAGAGTTTACACCATTTCAACTATGTGAAAGAGTGTAATGATTTGCTATATTAAACTCAATTATAATTATATCAGTTGCTATTATGTCAAACTTCATGGTGATTATTCAGGCAAGGATGACATCAACCCGTTTACCAGGAAAAGTATTATTACCTCTTTGTGGAAAAACAGTACTCCAAATTATGATTGAGCGCTTAAAACCTCTTCACAAGCATATTATCGTTGCAACCACCAATGATAGTACTGAGCTACCTATTGTTGAGCTATGTAAAAAACTTGGCATTAAAAACTATCGAGGTGATACCGACGACGTACTAGGTCGATATTTTGAAGCAGCGCAAGCATTTGGCGCTGACAGCAACACAACTATCGTTCGCTTAACCAGTGACTGCCCGCTTATTGACGTCCAATTATGTCAAAAAGTGATTAAGCACCACCAAACTTCTAATTTCGACATGGTAAATCTTGGGCCTCATAGTGGTTACCCCAGAGGTTTAGACTGTTGCGCCTTTTCTTTTTCACTCTTAAACAACACTCACTTGTGTGCCACACACCCAGCTGACAGAGAACATGTGACTTTAGGGATGGCAAAATTTAAAAATATCTCTGTGTTTACCTTTAGTGCAGAGGAGGATTTAAGCCATTATCGTCTAACATTAGATGAACCAGATGACTACTCTGCGATCAAAGCTATTTATCAAACTCTTGATTGCCGACTTGATTTCGACTACAGCGCCTTAATCAAAACATTAAAGAAACAACCTCATCTGGTCGATATTAACAAACATATAGAGCAAAAGGCACCATAAGGTCATTTGTGTCCTCCAACTTAATTATTTTAATATAGAGAGTGGTATGAAAAAAATATTGATTACAGGGGCTTCAGGCTATGTCGGCAGCGTGCTTGTAAGACTGCTATTAGAAAAGAACTACGCTGTTGTCGCCGTGGACCGATTCTTTTTTGGCGACAGATTACCCGAACATACCAACCTAACAAAAATAAAAACAGACAGTAGGTTATTAACCTCTGATCTATTTAAAGGCATAAATACGGTTATTGACTTAGTTGCGTTATCTAATGACCCCAGCGGAGAGTTATTTAAAGACATCACTTTTGAAATCAACCATAAGTCTCGGTCTAAAACCGCAAAGTTAGCTAAAGCGTGTGGTGTTAAACAATATATACTGCCCTCCAGCTGCAGTATATACGGGTTTCAAGACGTCCAAGTAAATGAAGAATCAAAGACAAACGCGTTAACAACATATGCTATTGCCAACGAAAAAGCGGAGTTTGACGTTTTAGCCCTTGCTGATGACTCATTTTGCGTGACAGTACTTAGGCAAGCAACGTTATTTGGTTACAGCCCCAGAATGCGCTTTGACCTTGCGATAAATGGCATGACATTAGGTGCATTTAAAAATGGTCGTCTGCCGTTAATGCGTGATGGCAAGCAAGTACGTCCCATGCTGCATGTCAAAGATACCTCTGAGCTCATGTGCTTGTTACTTGAAACTCCATATTCCACCATTAATCGTGAAATTTTTAACGTCGGTAGTAATGAACAAAACTATCAATTAAGCCAACTGGCAGACAGTGTATGTGATGCATTAAAAAAAATTACCGGTATGGATATACCCATAGATTGGTATGGTGACCCCGATAAAAGAAGCTACAATGTCAACTTTGATAAAATTAGAAATGTTTTAAACTGGACACCAAAGTATAGTGTTGCCTATGGTGTTACAGAAATTACAGAGAAACTACAAAGCAAAGAGCTTGAAGACACTCCTGACACGATTACTCTCAATTGGTACATAGACCTAGTCAAATGGCATAAAATCATAAAAGATACGCAACTATCAGACTGTATTCTTCACCTGTCAGAGTCAACAGAATGAAAGGCCTAATCTTAGCCGGAGGTACTGGCTCCAGAATGTATCCAATAACCAAAGCCGTAAATAAACACCTATTGCCGGTTTTTGACAAACCAATGATCTACTATCCCCTTTCTGTATTAATGCTAGCCGAAATAAAAGAGATCGCTATTGTCTGCCGCAGTGCTGATATTCATTCATTTGAAGCTTTATTAGGTAATGGTGAATTATTTGGAATTAGTATTGAATACATTATTCAAGATACTGCAATGGGTATCTCAGATGGCATAAAACAAGCTAGCAACTTTATTGATAACTCTTCATTTTGCGTAATATTAGGCGATAATTTCTTTTTTGGTCCCGGTTTAACCCCCAAGTTAATCAAAGCAAAGCAGCAATTTAGACATGCGACAGCATTTGCTTATGAAGTCAATAACCCTGAGAACTTTGGCGTTATATCATATAACAACCAGCAAAATATTGAATCTATTGAAGAAAAACCGGAACACCCTAAATCAAATAGTATCGCAACTGGGCTGTATTTTTTTGACAAACATGCTCTAACTTATATTGAACAGCTAACGCCATCAGCTAGAGGGGAGCTTGAGGTTACTGATCTATTAAATAAATATGTTGATACTCAATCTCTTCGTGTTGAAATATTAGGTCGAGGGTATGCTTGGTTGGATATGGGAACTAACGAAAACCTAATGGAAGCATCAATATACATTCAATCAATTGAGAAGCGTCAAGGTTTTAAAATAGCTTGCTTGGAAGAGATTGCTTTAAACAAAGGCTGGATTTCTGCAAGTCAAGTTGAAATCGCTTTAACTGATTATCAGCACACAGCTTATACCAATTATCTAGGTAAAGTTATTTTGGAGAAATCATGACATTTGTTACATCCCCCTACCTTCCCTCAATCGATAAATATATAAAATATGTTGAAAGCATATATAGTAGAAAATTATTGACCAACAATGGCCCTCTTGTTAAAGAGTTAACAAAAAGGCTCGAAGAGTATCTTGGCGTTAAAAACTTACTATTAACTTCAAGTGGTACAATGGCGTTACAAATTGCCTTTGGGGTAAAAAAGTTACAAAGTAAAAATGTCATTACAACCCCCTTTACATTCCAGGCAACTTACTCAGCTTTAGCATGGCAAGGTACACAAGTTGAATTCTGTGACATAAATACAAAAACATGGAATTTAGATATAAATATCCTTAAATCTTTACTCAAACAGGGAAAAAAAATTGATTGTATTGTACCTGTACATACCTTTGGTAACCCATGTGATATTGAGCAACTCAATAATCTGAAAGCACAGTATGACTTTGAGATAATATATGACTCAGCACATGCCCTCACTACAAAAAACTCAAAACTAGAAAGTATTTTAAACTATGGTGATATTAATTGCTTTAGTCTTCATGCAACTAAGTTATTTCACACTATAGAAGGTGGTGGTATTACATTTAAAGATAGACATGATTTCGAACGTGCGACTAAGATGATCAATTTTGGTTTAGATGGTGACGATGTGAGTGAACTTGGGATAAATGGAAAACTTAGCGAATTTCATGCTGCCATGGGCTTGGCGGTGCTAGATGATTTAAGTATGATAATTGAGCAGCGCCAAGCGAGAGTAAAACTATATAAGGCACTACTAGGTGGGAATGTGCAATATCAGCATCAATCAAATGATTTCGCTGTTGCTCCAGCATATATGCCTATTGTATTAGAAAGCCCTAATTCTGTTATTTCAATTGAAAAAAAACTACAAGAGAAAAATATATTTCCAAGGCGGTATTTTTATCCTTGTGTACATCAAACCTCCTGGTATAAAAATAACTTTCCAGCGGTGTCCCTGCCTAATTCAGAATATATCTCTGCACGTGTGCTATGTTTACCTTTATCCCCAGTTCTAGATAAAAATATCATTCAAATTATTTGTAATATTATACTTACTGAGCTGAAAAAAAACTCTTAATGTACGAGATAATCCAGCCAAACAATCTCCTTATAGTAAATGAATTTGACAGAAGGCTACCGTGGAAGAAATAGTGATTTATGGTGATGGTTCGATGGCACAGACAATTTACCCATATTTGTCTCAATATTATAAAGTAAAATATTTTACCGTCGAAAATAAATATAAAAGCCACATGAGCCTTTGTGGTAAACCAGTTCTAAATTTTGAAGATGTACAATGTAATGGTGAAAAATTTATTATTGCTGTGGGTTTTCACCAGTTGAATAAGTTAAGGGAAAAGTACTTTTGGTCATTAATAAAAAAAGGGTTTACTCCTGCATCATTCATCGACCCAGCATTAAAGGAAATAAATAACATTCATATTGACCAAGGTAGTATTGTACTAGAGAAAACATCTATTCATTACAATACTCGAATTGGGAAAAACGTGTTTATTGCTACAGGAGCCAATATTGGACATGATTGTATTATTAAGGATAATGCTTGGATCAACTCAGGAGTCACCATTGCAGGAAACACAACGATAGGAAGTAACACCGTGCTTGGTATTAATGCAACAATAGGTAATGATATTGTATTAGGTGATAATAACTTCATCGGTGCTGCGACACTAATCACAAAAAATACAGAAGACAATGCGTGTTATGCAACAGAAGCAACAAAACAACTACCTATTTCAGCTGATGCGTTCATGGCGTTCACTCAAAAAATCTCTTAGTCGTTGTAGTATTCATGACTGTATTTTAATTTACTCTAAAATACAGTCATTTATATTTCTAGATATTAAGAAAATGACCGATGGGTTTTTAATAACAATTCTTCTTGGCTTTTCCACATAAAAGCTATGTTTGTATGAGCAATATGAAAAACCTTATGACTTTGAGAAAACTTATCTACATACTCTGTCACATCAGTAAACACATCTGATTTATAGTCGTGCCACACTATCACCCCCTTTTCTGTGATCATCTCTGTAGCTTTTATTGTATCACTAGATATTATATGAGTTTCATGTCCACCATCTATGAAAACAAGGTCAACAGAGTTTTGTAGTTTATCAGTTTCAAATTCCAAGCTATTGCACAATATAGGGTTAATCTTACGTTTCACTTCCTTATTTTCGTTGGTAATACATTTTGCTTTCAAAGTTACGCTTTGATCTCTTAGTAAACTATCAACCTCCGATGCTTTAGTCTTAGAACCATCGTTTACTGCATAATTTTGCGGCACATCGAGTGTATGAACTTTAGCATCTTCAGCAATGTTTTTCGCAAAGAAAACCGATGTATGACCCATAAAAGTGCCAAACTCAAATACTTTTTTCGGCCGAATCAGTTTAACAAAGGCAAGCAACATTGCTGACTCTAACAATGTTAGACTGCCAATATAGCTAGGTGGCATCATAAAAGTTCCGGATATATTTTGATCTGGAAAGTAATCTTCTAATATTTTTATCAGCACCTTCGGCTTTATTATTGTCACATTTTGATTCATCAGTATCTCCTATTAATCTACCTCAAACCATTGGTCCGGGTGGTAATTTTTGAATATGTTAGGGTACTTTGCTCGTGCTGTAAAATAATTACGTTTAGCAACCAGAACATCATCTAAACTGCCATATCTTGCCGTAGCAACCCAACGTGACTTCTTTGATGTGTTTACACCGCTACGATGCAATACTAAAGAATCGAAGAGTACCATGTCACCAGGTAAAACTTCCTGCACTTCAATGGATGCCGCTTCAAATTCTTCTTCTAAGTTTTCTAAACCTTTTAACTTAATATATCTGGAGTTATGAAACTCTTGCTTTATTTTATGACTATACTCTATCGGCATTAGCTCTCTTTTTGGAGAGATAACTCGCATCCTGCCCATTCGTTCATCTACAGGCATTATAGGTATCCATGCAGTTATTGCATTCAAAGAAAGCATATTATAAGGATAGTCCTGATGCCAAGGGAGATTAGTAAGATCGCTCTGAGGCCTATCTATTCTCAATACATTACTATCATCAACAGATTGAATATTTTTGGTTTTCAACAAGCTTTCGATCGTACTAATAACAGGATCACATGATATAATTTGTTTGAAAACTGGCAAATCTTTGCCTATCGTTAATAAATACCTTGCATCTTCTTCACCCATTGCCTGTTGAGCCATTTGATGCACGACATCTAACGTATCATTATCTTTTATAAAAATATTACGCTTAGATAAAACTGATTCAAAAAAGTTAAACAACCTATTTTGAGCACCCAAAATGAATCTCTCAGGTATTACATTTTTTACAACGACAATACTGCTGACTTCATACGCTTCGAGAAATGCTGTTGTATTAATTTCATTAAAATCGAATTCCGGCACTTTCTTAGTTCTAAGCATAAACGATCTCCTGCACTCAACTCTTCGGAAGAAAATAAACAACACTTTCAGACCAACCCTCAGAATAGTGGCGAAAACGAAGCTTATAATTATTATTAAGAGATAATACATGTTCTGGAATTTGCCAGAAATGATTTGCATCATGATAAACCGAAATAGCCATACACGGTGTATCGTGAATAATATGCTCCTTTGCACCTTTAATCGCTTTTAAATCAAAACCCTCCACATCTAACTTTAAATAGTCAATCCTGCCTTTTACTTGGTCATCAATAGTAGTCACGGCAATTTCATCTTTTCCGCTCTCTGAAAATGCAGAAAAAGTTGTATTTAAACTACAAAAATTCAATAATTTTTTCTCATCAGATATACCAACCTGATAAATGTGAATATTTGAAAAGTTAATCAACCTCTTTCTAGCTTCAGTACAATTCCCTTTATCTGGTTCAAATATATGAATTGCAGTGAAGTCATTCTCAAAAAAATTCAAATAGCCCTGAGCTGTATCACCAGTAAAGCCTCCTCCATCTACAAAAACACCTTTTGCGTGTGGGGTAATAAAGCTTTCAAAATATTGACGATTAAAGTCAACAGAAAAACCAAAGTTTAAACAGTTATCCCCAGTTAATCTATAGAGTAAAACATTCAATAACTGGGCTTTAGACTCATCGTCCTCTAAACAGCTATATAGCCAAGTTAATTTTTCTAAGTTAGTGCTCCAGCACTCATAAGTATCTTTAACAAAACTTGGAACTAGTGATTCATTTGAGAATGCCGCAATTTGAGTGAATGGGATAATTTTGTCAGGTTTTAGTGAGTCTGAGATTGAATATACAGTGTAAGGGTAAATTGAAAAGGAACAATTTATGATAACACACCCCTTTGGCACTTGCTCTTTCTTAATAATGGGAGTGTTAAAAATAATATCACCAGCTTTACAATCATCAACAATAAAGTCTACGCTAAAAAGCTTCAATAACTTTTCGGTATTATCATTTAAACCGAAACACACTACAGTATCTTCTGGAAGAATTTTCACAGGAACACCGTAATAATATTGGAGAAAACCCAATAAACTAGTACTTACTTCTAATTTTTTTATTAGTGAATCTATCATTAGTAAAATATCCTGCTATGGCCTATTAAAATAAATCACATAGTCAATCGTATACACTGTAGACATTTCTAACTTGGCTGAAGCTTAATAGCTGCTCTCTGATTTCCAAGTGAAATATTGATACAATTAACACATCGAATTCATGCTCCGTACAAAATAGGTTTTGAGGTAAATAAACTTGTTTGCCAAATAGCTTACTCCCAGACTTTAAAGGGTCATTATCAACAATGTAATGCCAATCAACACTTTCAGAATCCAAAGTGAATACTAAGGTTCTCAGAGATTCTGATGCACCAAAGACAACAACCTTATTTTTACTTTCCCTAAGTGCCTGAAAGTAATATGGTGACTCTAATTCAATTTGGTGTACTGACTTCTTAATATGCCTAAAGTGCTCTTGTGTGCGCTCAATAAACTTTTCCACATTAGCCTCAGACTCAAACTCTAATTGCTCAATTAGCATTAATAAATTACGCGCGGTTTCCTTCGCGTATAAAATCTGGGATTCACTATCACCATATGCAATACCATACCTTAAGCGAGTGTCGGGCTGCCAATTACTCTCGGATAAACCTTCCTCAGGAATAACAATGGGGATACAACCACACATTGCAGCAAATGATGAATACGCAGAATATAAATCATAACAGTAAAAATATTTTGATTTATTAAACACCATAGCTGTTTCTTCATGAGATAACCCATCTATCAAGACTGAATCAGCTACATCATGCACAATTTCTCTACCCCGCCCCTTTCTCATCATATAGCAGCTACCTTCTCTATTCTCATGATTCTTTTTCGAGTAGTAATGCTTTACGAAATAAGCTACATATAGTTTTTCTGAAGGTAACTTCTCATGAGAGAAAGTGTCTTGAAATCGAAAATATAACTCACTTACACCATAACTTATTTTACCAGAGAAAAAACCTGGTTTATTTAAAAACCACCGAACAACGTGAGGGCACGATATAGGGTTACCACTTACAACATCCATATAAACCACAATATAATCATTAACTTTATCAGTGAATATCTCAGGGGTATTAAAGGATGAGCACTTATTAAAGTTTGATTTCCCATCATGCCATAGGTAAGCTTCAGCTCCTTTCTCATTGATTAAATGACACAACCGATGCATAGAGATCGACCCACCAACATTTTCATCGTAGCTTGGCGCAAATATTATATACTTTTTATTCATTTAACCATCTCGTAGTACTATATTTTGGCATAAAGAACAGCTTCTGCACCAGTATCAGTATAATAATCAAACATAAAATTATAACCCAAACCTAAATCATTAATAAATTTTGGTATTTCTATTAAGTCAGTATCTTTATGATAAACACAAATTGCGAGTTTAGGGTGGTACTTTTTAATGCTATCCATTGCGCCTTGAAGTGCTTTTAATTCAGCTCCCTCAATATCCATTTTAATAAAGTCAACTCTGTTCCCCTCACACTCCAAGAATTGATCAATTGTTATAGTTTCAACTGTCATATTAGAATCTCCAGATAGCTCCGAAACGGTTGAAGCATTTCCTTTATCTTCGAAAGCCAGTTGAACACCAGCTTTGTCCCAAAGAGCTTTATTTACTAATGAGATATTATTCGCGAGGCTAGAATTACTACTGAGGTTTTTATCAAAGTTGTTTATATTCTTTTCAAGAAACTCAAATGAATAAACTTTTTTTGCCCCACATGCAGCAAAATAGATTGCAGTATCGCCATCTGCCCCCCCACAATCTAGTACCACATCACCTTTTTCAACCCTAAGCCAGTCTTTATACGCATATTGTTCCAGTTTATAATTTATAACTAAGCCATAAATAGATTTAGGTAAAAAAATAACGTTATTAAAAAAATTAAATTCCAACAACCCCTTCTCTGCATTATATGGCAATCTCTCAAATTCGGTAGTGAACCTAGCAAACTCCTCTTTATCAAATGGCAAGCGAGTACTATAGCTTTTAACATACTGATAAGCGATGTAACTTATATATCGCTGCCGGCTTTTTTCATCGGATAGCATATTAAAGCAAGCTTCGAAAGCATCCAAATTTTTAACAAAGTAATTATTATTATCCAAAACGATTACATTTGGTTTATACATTGTAATGTAATTCTTGGTTGCAAAAACAAACAAAGCTGTAGTTTTATTTAATAACACTTGAAACCAATTGATTAATTTTAATCTATGGCTAACATATGGTCTAAACTCATTTGTACAACCGCTTGATGAATCTTGGCTTGATATTAAATTTATTTCTTTTAATATTCTTGCATGGAACATATTAGCTTTCCTATAACTTTAAAATAGGCCCAAGAAAGAACCTTTAAAATATTTGGCTTAGACTTGGGCATAGACACACTTAAAACACTAAAAGTCGGTTAAAACTGTTTTATATTTCTATTGGCACACAATATAGTGTGAGTTCCATTCCCCAATGGTTATGTTGCCTTAAGTACATATTGTAATTTTTATTATACTTATTAATTAACAAAGGCACCTGCCATAAATGTTCTGGGACATGATATAAAGATACAGCTATACCTGGTGTTTTATTAATAATGAGTTGCTTAGCCCCCTCTAAGACCTCAATTTCAGCCCCTTCTACGTCTATTTTTATGAAGTTAATATCAGTACCGCTCAGTATACTATCCAAATTAACGATAGGAACTTGAATATCCCCCTTTTCATCAAGGTGTGAACACCCAGCTAAGCCCGATTGAAAAGTTAAAATTTTGACTTCACTACCAACCCCTGTTGGCATACAAACAAAGTTAACACTAGGATACTCTTGCTTTGTCACTTGCATTTTTTTGGTTAAACTTTGAAAAACATCCGGATCAGGTTCAAAGGCATAATAATTTTTAATCTTATGCCCCTGAAACTGTAAAAAGTCACGGCATGAATTACCATCAAAAGAGCCACAATCCGCAATAGACAAACTCCCAAACACCTCATACGGATCAAAGTCATTTGGAAAATAATCACACCCAATATCTGGTATAGGGTAATTTTCGGGTAAAGCATCCGCTCTAAAGCGTTCAATTTTCTCCAATAACTCTAATGAGCGAGAATCACTTAACAGTGCCCTTAATTCATTTATTCGCTCGCTATTGACTAATGGCTTAATCCCTCTTTGTCGCCACATGTAACCATCTGACATAAAATACTCAAGTGCTTTAGGGTATAATTTAAATGTTTTGTAAGTATCTACGATACTCCAGCTGTACTTGCTAAGACTAACTTGAAGATCTTCATCTACATTCTTATGTATCGGAACCATTAAAGCTGCAATATAAAGTGTATCGTTTGGGTAAATTGGAATATCCCCTGGTTTAAACAATGAGATACCCTCTAACGGTGATGTCGTTTTATAGGCATCAATAAAAGCGGTATTTATTCCAATTTCTTTAAAGTGCTTTGCTAAAGCAACTCCAAACACGCCTGCTCCATATATATACTTTTTACTCATATTCCCCTCAACGTACTTGCTTTCCTAATTACTGTTGCTGTAACTGACAGTGTAAACTTCATATGTTAATCGATCACTTTACGCGAAGACCTCTTGTCAATTTGCTTTATTCTAATCATTGACTCCTGAAAACCAAGCAAACATTAGGCCAAAAAAATCTGAAGTATATTTAGGTTATCCATGGCTATAGACCACATCGTGCTCATAGGAGGTGGATTTGCTTAAGTTAGAACTCTACCTGACTCCATTAAATTATCATAGTAGTCAGCTTTGTATAGGGCTAGTAAAATAGGCTCAATTGAAGGAATTAAGTATTGATTGTTAAGCACTTTATCCAAAAAATACAAATTATCAACTAACTTCGATCACAGTTTGACAACCTTTATACCTTTCTTCAGATTCGTTCCGTACCTCAGCAAAACACGCAGACATACTAGATTTCCCACACAATGTACTGTAAATTTTTTCGAATTTCCTTATTGAAGCTAA